>JANXZB010000101.1 GCA_025355765.1 Actinomycetes bacterium | reverse complement strand
GGCAAAGTCGGCTACCACATGGGGATTTACATGGATGTGCGACGAAATCATTGTTTGGCGTGAAGGAGATGTCGCATGGGCGCAGATTCTTCTGTCCATAGACCGACCTCCGCAGGAGAATCACGAGACTGTCGCGTACCGAATCACGGGTGTATTTGCTCTCGAGGATGATGGTTGGCATTGGCGCCATTGGGGCGGCTCTCAACCAAGGGAAGAAGATTAATTGCCAGGCCATGTTGTATGGACGCAATGGGAAGAGTTGAAAATTCCGGGTGGAATGACGCGACTTTCGCCGAGTTCAGCTCCGTTAGATGGTGACAACCTCGGTGAGATCACCTTCTACGTCCCTGCGTATATGACTGGACGAAAAGGCTTGGCTCCCATTTCGAGAATGCCGAAACTCCAAATCGTGCAGTTGCCCTATGCCGGGTACGAGAAGGCACTTGAATTTATTCGACCTGGCTTGATTTTGTGCAATGCCCGTGGCGTTCATGACGATTCGACAGCCGAATTGGCAATTGGGCTCACCATTGCCTCATTGCGCGGTTTTCCAAATTTTCTGCGCCACCAGTTTCAAGGTGAGTGGGTATCGGAAAATCACAAATCGCTCTCGGATTGCAGAGTCGGAATTGTAGGTTTTGGCTCAATTGGCAGAAGGATCAAAGAGAACCTCAGCGGTTTCGCTGTCGAAGTCGTCACCTTTACGAGGTCTGGCTCTGATCTTTCTAGGAAAATGAGCGATTTGGACGCAGAACTTCCTCACCTGGATGTGGTGATCTTGTCCATGCCACTTAATTCGGAGAGCGTAGGTTTATTCGACACATCGAGGTTGGCCCGTATGAAGGACGGCGCCTTGTTGGTGAACGTTGCGCGCGGTCAGGTTGTTGACACCGATGCTCTCGTCACCGAATTAAACTCCGGAAGAATTCTGGCAGCTCTAGATGTCACAGACCCAGAACCCTTGCCAAAGGGCCATCCGCTTTGGAGTGCCAAGGGTGTTCTGATTTCACCACACGTGGGCGGGGATTCGACCGCCTTCGAGCCGCGCTTTCGTAAACTACTTGAAGAGCAATTGCACCGGTTGGCTAGTGGTGAACCACTTGAGAACATTGTTTACGAAGGCTGATGAATTCGGTTCATAATATCTTGATGGATTCTTCGTTCAAAGTTCCAGGTGGCGAAGGGGATAAACGCAACGGAGAGTGCGACTGATGTGGTGCGCCATGGCCAACGCAAGATTCTCGCGATGATCGGCACGATCAATATGTACGCGGTAAACACAGAACCGTGAGTTGCTCCAACTACGGCAACGAGGAGATCAGCTTTCCCGCTCACCCAGTGGTAGATGGCGACAATCAGAATTGACGGAAGAAGGGCTCCTTCTGCATAAGCGAGGACTTGGAATGCTCGTAATGCGAAGGCTGTGAATTTCTGCGCCACTAGTTCTGGCCCGTCACAAAAAGCCGGGAGAGGATGACCAGGCAGACCAATCCACCAAGAAATCGATAAAGGCCGCGCGTGCGATTGCTTGGAAGTGAGATGCTCGCGTTGTCAGCGAATGGAATCAGGCCGAAGGCTAGAGCCGCATAGAGAAGATGGAGCCATTCCTTAGGGTGCTCGCCACTGATGAGAAGGGCCACACCTGCCAGAGCCGTAACACCTGCAGAAATTAGAACTGCCAACAGGGTTCGCCATGCAGCATCTCCTGCCGGTGTTTTGCGTACGAAACGGATGGCTCCGTCGCCGGTTGCGGCAAGAACCGACAAAGTGGTCAAGATTGCCAGCAGGATATGAAGACCTTTGAGCATTCTGGCATCTTAGTAGGCTCCTCAATGAATTAACCTTGTGGCCCGGATCTTGATATCTATGGCAACGTTGCCACGTGAGTTTCTCAATTTTGGCCAGCGGATTCGGGGCCGGTTTTCTCATCGCAGCGCAAGTGGGCCCGATCTGGCTTCTCTGTTTTCGCAACGGAATCCGGTTTGGTTTCCCCGCAGCATTTGGAATTGGCCTGGGTGCTGCTGTCATTGACACGCTCTATTGCGTTCTTGGAGCACTTGGGGCCGCAGTGCTTCTATCCGCTCACTCAACACAGCGAGTGATTTCTGTCGTCGGGGCATTGGTCATCAGTTGGATCGGAATCAAGACGATCATCACTCATCGTAAAACGATCGATGCTGGAATCGACGAGACGGCGGTTAAAACTCCCTCCTTTGCATCTGCCCTGAGGCGCTCGCTGCTTGCAACGGCCTCCAATCCTTTGACGATCATTTCGTGGGTCGCCTTGCTGAGTGCGGCAAGCACATTTATAACCGGCACATCAGGAAAGATCGGATTTGCTTTCGGTGTCGGGGGAGGTTCCTTCCTATTCTTCTTAACGCTGAGCCTGGTGGCCAGCTACATGGGGCGACGACTTTCTGGGCACTGGCTTCGACGTATCGATCAAATAAGCGCCTATCTATTCCTCGTATTTGCATTGTTGCTGGTGTACCGAGCCCTCACAACCTAGAACTCAAATGTGTTCCTTCAGATTGTTGAGAGATTGAATTTGCCTGGCAATTACTTTCGGAACCTTCAATCCATCCCGGTTTAGCCAAACAGCTCTTAGTCCGGCGTTGATGGATGCGTGTACGTCGTAGTCAAGATCGTCTCCGACGAAGAGAACCTCATTGGCATCGCATTCGAGGACTCTGCAGAGGTGTTCGAAAGCCCGTCGGTCAGGCTTAAGCGCATCCACTGTTCCGATTGCCAAGACGACTTCGAAGTAATCGGCTAGTCCCATGGCCGCGAGTTTGGCCTCTTGTTGGGCCTGTTGACCATTGGTGAGGACTGCCAATTTGTAACCAGATTCCTTGAGACTGTCGAGAACCGAGATGACCTCCGGATATGCAATCCAACTATTCGAGTAATGACGTAGGTAATCATCCCAGAGCGCGTCTAGATTGCGCTCCTCTATGTGGACATCAGTAGATGTTAGAAAGTTGCGCATCCTTGCGCGGCGGTGTTCCATGAGCGTCATAGTCCCTGCAACATATTGTGCGAAGTAGAGATCTTCGAGGCGGTGCCATTCGCCTCCGACGCTTATGCCGTTTGTGTATGTCCATCCCTTTTCATCAATCAGAAGTTCTAGGGCACGCGTAGCGGCGACTCGGTGATCAAAGAGCGTGTTATCCAGATCAAACCCAATTGCACGAATCATTCGGGGATGACGTCCATGAGAGTAGATATTACAGGTGGGGGTCATGTAATTCCCAACGGGCTGGAAACTTACATGGAAGACTTTGGACATGATTCTGCGAGAACTAACTACAGAAGACCGGTCCGAGGCAATTGCCGCCCATAGGGAATTGGCTCTGGATCACTTTGATTTTCTGTTGGACTCTCTCGGTAAGTATGACGAGAATGAGGATTGGTCGGCTTTCATGGAGCGTCTTGATTCGCTTAAGCGCGGTGAAAATGTGCCCGAGGGTTGGGTTCCTTCGACATTTCTCGTGGCAGAAGTTGGGGGCCAAATTATCGGCCGGGTATCAATTCGGCACGAACTCAATGCATATCTTGAATGGCGCGCTGGGCATATTGGCTTTGGAATCAGACCCGAATTCCGCGGCCGCGGCTATGCAACGCAAATCTTGCAGCGATTCCAACACCGCCTCCGGCAAAGTGATTGAAAAGTGCGGCGGCGTGCTGGAAAACATCGTTGAGACCGACGATGGCGAGTTGGTGAGGCGCTATTGGATTGCGCCTACGCAATAAGGATTCTTAGACCGATGCGATTGCGCGGTCAAGGACCTCAAGTGCCTCGTGCAATAGATCTAAGGGCATAACGAGTGGGGGCAGCAATCGAATGACATTGCCGTAAGTTCCCGCTGAAAGAACAAGAACTCCTTCTAGTTGGCAGAACTTCACAATCGCGCCAACGGCTGTGGGGTGCGGTTCGATTCCACCGGGCAGTACAAACTCAATGGCTTGCATTGCCCCACGGCCCCGAACTTCGCCAATGATCGAATACTTGGCTTTCATGGCATTGAGCGAGGTTGAAATGATTTTTCCAATCTCAACTGCGGCCTTGCAAAGATTATCTTCCTCAATGGTGGCAATCGCGCCCAGGGCTGCGGCGCATGCAACCGGGGATCCACCATATGTGCCGCCGAGACCACTGCCATGCACGGCATCCATGATTTCTGCGCGGCCAGTTACTGCTGAAAGTGGAAGGCCACCTGCAATACCTTTAGCCATTGCAATGATGTCGGGAACTACGTTCTCGTCATTTGATGCGAACATGTCCCCGGTTCGCGCAAAACCAGTCTGCACTTCATCGGCGATAAATATGATTCCATTATCGGTAGCGAATTTTGCAAGGCCCGGAAGGAAACCCTTGGGCGGAACAATGAATCCGCCTTCGCCTTGGATGGGTTCAATGACGATTGCCGCGATATTTTTCCCGCCTAATTCCTTCTCCATTTTGTGGATTACGAAATCCAAGGCTTCATCTGCGCATTTCTCGGGACCACCGGGCCAACGCATTGGGTAAGCCATAGGCATCCGATAAACCTCTGGGGTGAAGGGACCAAATCCTTCTTTGTATGGCATGTTTTTTGCAGTCATCGCCATCGTGAGGTTGGTGCGACCGTGATAGGCATGTTCAAAAACAACAACTGCCTGACGTTTGGTGTAGTTGCGCGCAATTTTTACAGCATTCTCTACAGCTTCGGCGCCGGAATTAAGAAGTATTGATTTCTTGCTGTGAGTACCAGGTGTGAGTCGGTTGAGGGCCTCACATACTTCGATGTACCCCAAGTAAGGGGCAACCATAAAGCAAGTGTGGGTGAAGGCTTCAACTTGCGCTTGCACGTTTTCGACAACGCGTTTGGCGCTGTTGCCCACATTGACTACGGCAATACCAGCGCCCATGTCGATGATGGCGTTTCCATCAACATCAACGATGATTCCTCCGCCGGCTCGCTCCACAACTATTGGGATGGCCATACCTAAGGCAGACGAGACGGCTTCTGAGCGTCTCTTGAGAATTGCCTCTGATTTTGGTCCAGGAATAGTGGTGAGGAGCTTTCGAACCTGAGGGACTGTAGTCATGGGGCAATCCTAACAGGGGGCTAAAAGTACTCATTTGTCGGTCTAACCTGAGAAGATACCTTCGTGCAATTCTTGGGAATCCTCGCTTTCGTCGTTGCCCTGCTGGTTTCGGTGATGATCCATGAATTCGGCCACTTCGTTACTGCTAAGCACTACGGCATGAAGGTAAGTGAGTTCTTCTTGGGCTTTGGTACGAAGATCTGGTCCACTGTCCGCGGCGAAACAGAATTTGGTATTAAGGCAATTCCGGCAGGAGGTTACTGCCGCATTGAAGGTATGACTCCAAGTGAATCTGGCGAGGGCGATGAGCGAGACTTTTATCGCGCCAGTGGCGGCCGCAAACTAGTTGTCCTTGGGGCCGGATCTTTTCTCCACTTTGTGTTGGGTTTTCTCCTCTTGCTTATTCTCTACATGGCCATTGGGACTGGTCAGGTCACCTCCACGATCGGCGAAGTCAGCAAGTGCGTTGCGGCAGTGACGAGTACGAAGGCGTGCACGCCAACGTCGCCGAAGACACCTGCGCAACTTGCAGGACTTCGGGTCGGAGACAGAATTGTTTCCATCAATGGCAAGCGAATAACAAATTGGTCCAAGGACGTCGAGATCATCCGCAACTCGCCAGGCAAGCCACTTGTATTTGGAATTGATCGCGGACAGAAAATCTCGGGGTCGAATTCAAGCAAGACAGATTTCGAAGTAAGCATCACCCCGGGCACTCGGGTTAGCAACGGAAAGACAATCGGGTATATCGGCGTCATCAATACTTATGCGACCGTCCGAAGTGATCCTGTGACTGCGGTCAAAGAATCCGCGACGACCACCGGCTCGTTGATTAGTGGATCAGTTAAGGCACTGATATCTCTTCCCAGCAAGATTCCGGCACTTTGGTCCCAAACAGTTGGCGATAAGCCAAGAGATTCCCAAGGTCTTGTCGGAGTTGTCGGGGTCGCACGGCTTTCAGGTGAGGCTGTCGGGAGCAAGAAATTGACGGTCACCGAACGTTTTGCAGCCTTCATCGTCATCATTGCCCAACTCAACATCTTTGTGGGCATATTCAATTTGCTGCCGATACTTCCTTTGGACGGCGGACATATGGCCGTAGCCATCGCCGATGAAGTGCGCGCATTCTTGGCCCGCCTCCGGGGGCGCAAACGACCAGCAGCCATTGATGTGGCCGTTCTAGCTCCAATCACGATGGTGGTCTTTGTTCTTCTTGCAGGTCTCACACTCCTTCTCTTGGTGGCCGATGTAGTAAACCCCGTGAACTTCAATCTCTAGTCAGATAGGGCAGAATGAGAACATGGTCGATTTAGGAATGCCTGCAACGCCTCCCGCCACACTTGCGCCTCGTCGCAAGACCCGCCAACTCCAAGTCGGCACCATCGGAGTAGGGAGTGATTCACCAGTGAGCGTTCAATCGATGTGCACGACGCTGACCTCTGATGTGAACGCGACGCTGCAGCAGATTGCCGAGCTAACCGCTTCTGGCTGCCAGATCGTGCGTGTTGCCGTACCAAGCCAGGACGATGCAGATGCGCTCGCGCAAATCGCTAAGAAATCACAGATTCCAGTTATTGCTGACATTCATTTTCAACCCAAATATATTTTTGCGGCAATTGATGCGGGTTGCGCCGCCGTCCGTGTTAACCCCGGCAACATCAAGCAATTTGATGACAAGGTGAAAGAGGTCGCCAAGGCTGCGGGGGATGCCGGGATTCCAATCCGCATTGGAGTCAACGCAGGCTCACTAGATCCTCGCCTTCTCGCCAAATATGGCAAGGCGACTCCTGAGGCTTTAGTGGAATCTGCTCTCTGGGAATGCTCGCTATTCGAGGAGCATGGATTTACTAATATCAAGATCTCAGTGAAGCACCATAATCCCGTCACTATGGTCAGCGCATATCGCTTGTTGGCCCAGAAGTGCGACTACCCATTGCACCTTGGTGTTACCGAAGCAGGTCCTCTTTTTCAGGGCACGATCAAGTCGGCGACCGCTTTCGGGATTCTCCTCTCCGAAGGAATTGGCGACACCATCCGTGTTTCGCTATCTGCTCCTCCCGTCGAGGAAGTCAAAGTGGGAATTTCGATTTTGGAGTCGCTCAACTTGCGTCAAAGGAAACTCGAGATCGTTTCTTGTCCTTCGTGCGGGCGTGCACAGGTGGATGTCTACACTCTGGCCGAGAAAGTTCAGGCGGGCCTGCAGGGAATGACGGTGCCATTGCGAGTTGCTGTTATGGGCTGCGTCGTCAACGGTCCTGGAGAGGCACGTGAAGCAGACCTTGGTGTTGCATCTGGAAACGGAAAAGGTCAGATCTTTGTGAAGGGAGTGGTCATAAAGACTGTTCCTGAAGCCCAGATCGTCGAGACCCTGATAGAGGAGGCCATGAGATTGGCCGAGGAAATGGAAGCGGCCGGAATCGAGTCCGGCGAACCATCCGTTCAGGTGCGCTAGCGCGCACCTAACGCACCGCACCTCTGTACTCAGGTAGGCTGACTTGCATGTTGCGAATGTCCACTTTATTCCTGCGTACGTTGCGCGATGATCCAGCCGATGCCGAAGTTGCTAGCCATCGACTTTTGGTCCGCGCCGGTTATGTTCGCCGAATTGCAGCTGGGATCTACTCCTGGCTGCCCCTTGGCTACATCACTTTGCGCAACATCGAGCGGGTAATTCGCGAGGAGATGGATGCGGCCGGATTTCAGGAAGTTCACTTTCCTGCGTTGCTACCGGTTGATGCCTACCAGCAGACCAATCGAGTCACCGAATACGGTCCAAACCTTTTTCGCTTGAAAGACCGCAAAGGCGGTGACTATCTCCTGGCTCCAACACACGAGGAGATGTTCACGCTCATGGTGAAATCCGAATACTCCTCCTACAAGGATCTTCCTTTATCGCTCTATCAAATTCAGACAAAGTATCGTGACGAAGCAAGGCCTCGTAGCGGAATCATCCGTGGCCGCGAATTTGTTATGAAGGATTCATATTCCTTTGATCTCACCGATCAGGGTCTCGAGGAGTCATACAACAAACACAGAGATGCCTACATCAAGACCTTTGACCGTCTCGGAATGCGCTACAACATCGTCAGCGCGATGTCGGGTGCCATGGGTGGTTCTCGCTCAGAAGAATTCCTAGCCCCATGTCCTACTGGGGAGGATACCTACGTTCTCTGCGAGAGCTGCGGCTATGCCGCAAACGTGGAGGCTATGAAGACGGTAATAGGGCATGCCGATTCATCAGCGACACCAGCGTTGAAAGTAGTCGATACCCCAAATACCCCCACCATTGATTCACTCGTCAACGTTCTCAATGAGAAGTTTGGCGGCGGATACACTGGTGCTGACACCCTGAAAAATGTCTTGCTGGTAGCCGACGGGAAGAATATTGCGGTCCTAGTTCCGGGTGACCGGGAGGTAGATCTCAAGCGGCTCGAAGCAAACTTGCCTGGAGTGTTGGAGATTCGCCTCTTTGAGGATGCGGACTTTGCCAAGAACCCAGGACTCGTTAAGGGTTACGTCGGCCCGCAGGATGCTAAGAAATTTGGCCTGACCGTTTATGCCGATCCTCGCATTGCCCCTGGAACATCGTGGGTAACAGGGGCGAACAAGAAAGATTCTCACGCACTCAATGTCGTAGTCGGTCGCGATTTTACGATCGATGAATATGTTGAATCGGCTGAGGTTCGCGCCGGAGATGCTTGTCCAGATTGCGCGACTCCAGTCGTTATTGATCGCGCCATCGAGATTGGCCACATCTTCCAACTCGGACGAATGTACGCACAGGCATTGGATCTCACCGTTCTTGATAGCGATGGCAAGCCTCGCGTTGTCACAATGGGTTCATACGGCATCGGCGTCTCTCGAGCGGTTGCAGCTATCGCCGAACAGACCCATGATGAAATCGGGCTGTGCTGGCCCGCCGAAATCGCTCCAGCAAAGGTGCATATTGTCGCAACCGGCAAAGACGATAATCCCTTCAACGTCGCCGAAGATTTGGCTTCCCAAATAGAAAAACTTGGGTTGAGCGTGATGCTCGATGATAGGCGTGATGCGAGTCCAGGTGTGAAGTTCAAGGATGCCGAATTAATCGGCGTACCCATCATTGTCATCGTGGGTAAGGCTCTCGTAGAAGGAAATGTCGAAGTTCGAGTTCGTCGCACGGGTGAGCGTTCCGAAGTGCGCCTTGCCGATGCTGCCAGCGAAGTAGTCAAGCTTCTCTCCTAGCATGGGCTTCTTTGGTCACATCTCCTTAGCTTCAATGGCCTTCATGGGCTTCGCCGCATTGTGCGCTGGTTTCGTTGATGCCATCGCCGGAGGTGGGGGATTAATACAATTGCCAGCACTTCTCATCGGCTTGCCGCAATCTGCGACAGTCCAGGTGCTTGGCACGAATAAGTTATCGTCCATTTTCGGTACCAGTGCGGCGGCGATCCTTTATCGAAGAAGAGTGAAACCCGATCTTGCCTTTACTTTTGCAATGGCGATACCTGCATTCATGGGTTCCATGTGCGGGGCATTGCTTGCCTCCCATCTGCCAACACATGCTTTGCGCCCCCTGATCTTGATACTTCTCATCGCAGTAGGAATCTATACGTGGCGTCGTCCAACGCTTGGTCACATCGAGTTGCTCCGCCACACCCCACGTCGTCGAAACATCATCGCCGTACTCGCAGGACTTGGTATTGGTTTTTACGATGGAATTTTCGGACCGGGTACTGGGACTTTTCTTATGGTCGTGTTGGTGGCGCTACTTGGATTCGCGTTCTTGACTGCATCCTCCATAGCAAAGGTTGTAAACGTCGCCACCAACCTTGGTGCAATATTGATATTCGGCATTCACGGGGTCATTCTCTGGCATGTTGGCTTGTTGCTGGGCATTGCAAATATCGCCGGGGGGCTGCTGGGGGCACGCCTAGCCATTCGAGGAGGATCTGCATTTGTGCGCCAAATATTCCTACTAGTTACCGCGGTTCTCATTCTGAAGGTAGGTGTTGACACTATTTCCCATTGGTAGTGCCCTCCTAGGTAGGTTATGATCCGAATTACAACTTCATAGAAAGTGAAAAACATGAGTCTCGTACAATCCATAACAGATGCAGTTACTCCTGTGGTTGAATCAGCAGGCTATTTTCTCGAAGACGTCCACGTTGTATCCCCGGGCAATCGACGTGTAATCACCGTCGTAGTTGATGGAACGCTAAATTTGAACCTCGATGAGGTCACAGTGATCACCAAGGCGATATCGGCAATACTGGATGAATCTGCTTTGCTGGGTGAGACTCCATTTACTTTAGAAGTCTCATCACCAGGGGTTGATCGCCCACTTACCTTGAAGCGACATTGGCAGAAGAACGTGAGCCGTCTCGTGCGTTCGGTGATGGTAAATGGTGAGGTCGTCACAGGTAGAGTCGATGCCGTTCATGATGAATCAGTCTGTGTCATCGTCGAAGGAAAGGTTTCACACAAGGTCGAACTTCCCTTCGTCGAAATCAAACGTGCTCAAGTGGAGATCGAATTCAATAGAAAAGGCGATGAGCTCTAATGAATGTCGACATGAAAGCCCTTGCATCTCTCACCATTGAACGCGAAATTCCCCTTGAGCGCCTTATTGTGGCGATTGAGGCCGCTGTTCTGACCGCGTATGCACATATGCCATTGGCCAAGCCTCATGCATACGCCCATCTTGATCGCGAAACCGGCGAGATCAAGATCAAGGTTCCCGTCTTCGGTGAGGACGGAGAGAAGATCGATGAGGTAGTAGACAGCCCTGAAGGTTTTAGCCGGATCGCAACGTCGACAGCGCGTCAGCTCATCAAGCAGAAAATGCGCGAGGCTAATGATGCCGACATCGTTGGTGAGTTCACGGCTTCTGTGGGCGATGTCGTGTCGGGTGTCGTTCAACAAGGTCGCGATCCACGCATGGTCTATGTCAATCTGGGACGAGTCGAGGGCAAAGTCCCTCCTCAGGAGCAAGTTCCCGGCGAGGTCTACTCCCACGGCGAGCGGATTAAGTGTTTCGTCGTCGAGGTCAAGCAAGGAATGAAGGGACCAGAGGTCACTCTCTCTCGCAGTCACCCCGCGTTGGTCAAGCAACTCTTTGCTCTGGAAGTTCCGGAGATCTCAGATCGCATTGTTGAGATCATGGCAATTGCTCGTGAGGCCGGCCATCGAACAAAGATCGCTGTTCGAACCCATCGCGCCGGAGTCAGCCCGAAAGGCTCCCTCATCGGTCCGATGGGCTCACGTGCTCGTGCCGTCATGGATGAGCTCCACGGGGAGAAGATCGATATCGTTGATTGGTCTGAAGACCCAGCCGTTTTTGTCGGACATGCCCTCGCCCCAGCCCGCGTGGAGAAAGTGGAGATCGTCGACTTGGCGACCCGCTCAGCCAAGGTCACCGTTCCTGATTACCAGCTCTCCTTGGCCATCGGAAAAGACGGGCAGAATGCCCGATTGGCCGCCCGGCTCACCGGATGGCGCATTGATATTCACTCAGATGCGCCTAAAAATCTGACTCCTAACGGCTAATTTAGGGGCCCTTTGCGACTGTTTATGTGAATGTGGCAAGGGCAGGTAAGGTTGGCACGTTGAATTTGAGCGATGAGGTCGTCACCCACTTGAGCCCTGCTAGAAGAGCTAGCAAGTTCTTGCGAAGTTGCATCGACTGTCGTAAACGTGAGAATCCAACGAGGTTACTTCGAGTGGTGTGTGTAGAGGGAAGAGTTCTTCCGGATCCACATCGCAGCCTTCCCGGCAGGGGGGCTTGGGTACACCGCACATGTGCAGTAAGAGCTGTTGAACGTGGGGCATTCCATTGGGCATTCCGACGAGATGAACCTGTTGATGGCAGCGAATTGCTCACCTATATAAACAACTATGAAATGGATGCGAAAGATATGACACTCAAATGAGTTCGAACCAATCATGAGGTCAGGCAACTAAGGCTCGCATCGGAAATTGCGGGCCAAGACAGGAGAACTGTGGCAAAGGTCCGCGTACATGAGTTAGCAAAACAACTTGGCATGGAGAGCAAGGCTGTTCTTGCAAAGCTCCAAGAGATGGGCGAATTCGTCCGTTCTGCATCATCGACCGTTGAAGCGCCAGTCGTGCGCAAAATGCTCGAATTATTCCCAGATGCCAAACCCGTAGATGATGTTAAGCCTGCAAAGAAGGCTGCAGCCAAGAAAACTGCCGCCAAGCCTGCCGAGGAAAAACTCTCCCCTGAGGCAGCAACAGAAATTCTTGCTGAAATTGCTCCCGGATTGGTAGAGCAAACAACGATTCAACAAGCACAAGCGCACAAAGCCGCAGAAGCTCAGGCACGTCCAGTGACACCTGCACCCTCTGCGCCAATTCCAGTGCCACCGACTTCCTCTATTCCGCGACCACCGGCACCGCGTCCTGGAAACAATCCATTTGGAACGCCGCGTTCACCTGCACCCCGTCCGCCAGCGGCGCGTCCCGGAAACAATCCATTTGGAACCCCGCGTCCACCGCAACGTCCTGCCGGTACCGGCGGCCCACGGCCACCAATGTCAGGTCCACGTCCCGGTTCCGTGCGTCCAGGTTTTGCAGCTCGTCCATCTTCTCCACGTCCAGCTGGTGCCGGCACTGGTTTCCCACCACGCACTGGCGGGCCATCCACTGGCACCGGAAGTCCATACCGTGCACCAAGTGCCGGGGCCGCCGCAGGCGGTCCGGCACGTCCAGCCGGTGGCGGTCGCCCACAACGCGGTAGCACTGGCGGAGCATTTGGAAAGAATGCGAGCAAGAGCAGCAAGCGAAAGCCAAAGAGCAGGAAAGCACTGCGCGATGAATTCGACAATATGCAGGCTCCGCAACTCGGTGGGGCAGTAGTTCCTCACGGTGATGGAAAAACCCCGATCCGTATGCGTCGTGGTGCATCCCTTGCAGACTTCGCAGAGAAAATTAATGCAGATCCAGCGGCATTGGTGGCGGCTCTGTTCCACCTTGGCGAAATGGTTACCGCAACGCAATCCGTTGATGAAGATACTTTCGCAATTCTGGGTACCGAACTGGGTTATGTCATCCAAATTGTCAGCCCTGAAGATGAAGATCGCGAACTCTTGCAGACCTTCGACATTAACCTCGAGGACGAAATAGCAGCGATCGATCCTTCTCGATTGGTCACTCGTCCACCAGTTGTCACTGTCATGGGTCACGTTGATCACGGTAAGACAAGAATGCTCGATGCGATCCGCAAGACCGAGGTCGTTAAGAGTGAGGCCGGCGGAATCACTCAACATATCGGTGCATACCAAATTCACCACAACCACGATGGTCAAGATCGTGCGATTACCTTCATTGATACACCTGGTCACGAAGCGTTTACCGCCATGCGTGCTCGAGGTGCGAAGGTGACTGATATTGCGGTTTTGGTTGTTGCAGCAGATGACGGCGTGATGCCTCAGACGATCGAAGCGCTTAACCACGCTCAGGCCGCAGATGTGCCGATCGTTGTTGCAGTGAACAAGATTGATAAGGAAGGGGCTAACCCCGAGAAGGTTCGCCAGCAGTTGACCGAGTACAACTTGATTGCGGAGGAGTACGGCGGAGATACCATCTTCGTGAATGTCTCTGCAAAGACTGGCGACGGAATCAAGGAACTTATCGATTCCATTCTTCTTACTGCGGATGCCGTTATTGATCTTCAAGCAGTTGCAGACGATGACGCGCGCGGTGTGGCAATCGAAGCTCACCTAGATCGTGGTCGCGGACCAGTTGCAACAGTGCTTATTCAACGTGGAACGCTCAAAGTTGGAGATGCGATTGTTGCCGGTGGATCCTTTGGTCGCGTGCGTGCGATGTTGGACGAACATGGAGTCACCGTTGACAGTGCCGGACCTTCGCGCCCTGTCCAGGTTCTCGGATTCACTTCGGTGCCAAATGCTGGAGATACTTTCCTTGTTGCTGGGGATGATCGCACTGCCCGCCAGATCGCTGAAAAGCGTCAGGCCGCAGAGCGCAATGCTCAGCTGGCTAAGGCTCGCAAAAAGGTTTCTCTTGAGGACTTCATGGAGCAATCCAAGATCACGACCCTCAATCTCATCCTCAAGGGTGACGTCAGCGGTTCGGTGGAAGCCCTCGAAGATGCCTTGCTCCAACTCGATGTCGGAGCCGAAGTCGATCTTCGCGTCATCCACCGTGGTGTTGGTGCAATTACAAAGAGCGATATCACGCTGGCATCTGCCTCCACAGCTGTGGTTATCGGTTTCAACGTGAAGCCCGAACCTCAGACTGCGATCTTTGCTGACCAAGAAGGCGTCGACGTTCGCTTCTACTCGGTCATCTACCAGGCAATCGAAGAAATCGAACTCGCACTTAAGGGCTTGCTCAAGCCAGAGTTCGAAGAGGTTGTCCTCGGAAATGCCGAGATCCGCGAAATCTTCAAGTCGAGCAAGTTCGGCAACATTGCCGGTTCCATCGTTCTCGACGGAATCATCCGCAGAAATGCCAAGGCTCGCTTACTACGTGGCGGAGAGGTTGTTGCAGAGAACCTGACAATCGAGTCCCTCAAGCGATTCAAGGATGATGCCACCGAAGTTCGCGAGGGCTTCGAGTGCGGTATCGGCGTTGGGTCGCATAAAGATGTGCAAATCGGTGACGTCGTTCAAGTTTACGAGATGCGCGAGAAGAAGCGGGTGTAACTGTGAGTCAATCACATCGTTCACAAAAGGTTGCCGACCGTATCAAAGTAGTAGTGGCTGGCCTGCTCGAGGGGAAGATCAAGGATCCTCGACTGGGCTTTGTCACGATTACAGATACGCGAGTAACCGGCGATCTCCAGCACGCCTCCATTTTCTACACAGTCTTAGGGGATGAGGATGAGCGCGAAGCAACAGCTCAGGCATTCGAAAGTGCCAAAGGGGTCATCCGCGCAGCTGTAGGGCGCGATCTCGGGCTTCGCATCACTCCTTCGGTCGACTTCTTTCTTGACGCACTTCCTGAAAGTGCGAAAGCGCTGGAATCACTTCTAGAAGAAGTCCACCAAAAAGATGCTGAGGTAATTGCGCTGCGGGCAGACGCCAAATTCGCAGGGGAGGCCGATCCGTATAAATCACCCCGCAAACCTGAGGACGAAACCCTTGATAACTGACGGTTTTGTCGTCGTTGATAAATCCTCTGGCATGACAAGCCATGATGTTGTGGCGATTGCGCGGCGTTCACTCAAAACCAAAAAAGTTGGCCATGCGGGAACCTTGGATCCGATGGCAACCGGTGTTCTAGTTCTTGGTTTCGGAAACGGGACTCGACTTCTGCAATACATCACTGAAGGAAGCAAGTCCTACGATGCAACGGTGATTTTGGGAGCGAGCACGGTGACAGATGACTTCGAAGGCGCAATTGTGGCGACCGCCTCAAAGGATCAGTTAACTCCGATCACTGACCAGGCCATAAGAGAAGAATTTGAATTGATGCGCGGCACGATAATGCAGCGGCCCAGTTCGGTCTCGGCCGTGAAAGTAGGCGGCGAACGTGCATATGCGAGAGTTCGAGCGGGTGAGGAATTCGAGTTGCCCGCTCGCCAGGTCACGATTTCTCGTCTGGATGTTGGTGAAATTCATCGTGCGCAAGGCGGGGAAAGATTTGAGATCGACATCCGGGTCACCTGTGGTTCTGGGACCTTTATTCGAGCGATCGCCCGAGATTGCGGAGAGCGTCTTGGAATCGGCGGCCACCTCAGTGCACTACGTCGGACTCGCGTTGCCCCTTTTGATCTTAGCCAGGCGATATCTGTTGAAGAGCTTAAAGCCGGCGATTTTGAACCGCTCACAATCGCCCAGGTGGCGGCTAAGACCTTCCCTCTCAGAGAGGTGACCTTGTCAGAGAAGATCGAACTCTCCTTTGGCAGGCCTCTTTCAAAGAACAACAGCGATGAAATCACTGTTGCAATGTCAGGTGAGGAACTCCTCGCGTTACTTCAGAATCGTGATGATAAGGCGCGCCCAATAGCAGTCTTCGCGGCAAAGTCGTAAGGGTGCCAGAATACTCAGATGAATAGACTTCAATGGCGCGGAGAGCAGATCACGGGCGCCACAGTTGCCATAGGAATCTTCGACGGCGTCCATCTTGGACACCAAGCAATTTTGTCCAAGGCCAAGGAACTAAGTAAGGGACGCGGATTGATTGTCCTGACCTTTGACCCTCATCCAAGACAAGTCTTCGATCCCGAGAATGCGCCGACCATGCTTGTCTCACTTGAGCGTCGCGTTGAATTGTTGAAGCAACATGGCGCCGACGCCGTCGTTGTGTGCGACTTCGATAGAGAATTTGCGGCAAAGTCGCCAGAGGAATTTGTCGCCGAAGTACTCGTGAAGCAACTTCAGATTTCTGGCGTGGTTGTCGGAGAAAATTTCACGTACGGCCACAGGGCATCGGGAAAAGTCGGTGATCTCATCGCTTCGGGAAAGGTTCACGGCTTCTTTGCCGAAGAAGTCGGCATCCAGGAATTCGAAGGTGCCCCCGTTTCATCGACTCGTATCCGAGATGCTGTGGGAAAGGGCGACGTAGAACTCGCAGCACGACTCCTGACGCGGCCTCATCGCCTTGATGGAATTGTCGTTCACGGCGAAAAGCGTGGTCGCGAAATTGGATATCCGACGGCGAATTTAGGCTATTCCACTGCCTTTAATTCAGTTCCCTCCGACGGCGTATATGCGGGATGGCTAGAGGTAGAAGGCAATCGCTGGCCAGCGGCAATCTCGATCGGTACAAACCCAACTTTTGCAGGGGAGCGTTCTTCTCAGGTGGAGGCCTACGCCTTGGATCAGAAGGATCTGGACCTGTATGACAAAAATGCGAAAATCGATTTCGGCTGGTGGCTTCGAGATACTGTGAAATTCGATGGCCTGGAACCGCTCTTGGAGCAGATGAAAAACGACTGCGATAAGGCCCGCATTTTGACCCGTGGTTAGGCTCAAGAATCGAAGAATTGGAGCCGATTTCTCCTACGCCTGTGCGCGCTGATACCCTATGGCGTCCACCGAGAAAGCGAGTTTCCGTGAGGCAGAACCGGAAGCCCTCGTGAACAGTAGAAGGAGTACAAGAAATGGCACTAACACCTGAAGTAAAGAAGGAAATCATCGCCAAGTATGGAAACTCTCCTACTGACACGGGAAGTCCTGAAGCACAGGTCGC
>JANXZB010000085.1 GCA_025355765.1 Actinomycetes bacterium | reverse complement strand
CGATGATCCAGATGTTCGCATCGCACAGTCGATGATGGATTACATCTTCCGTCGTCTGGCACTTGATTACTTGCCATTTGATACTCGTTCGGCAATTGGTCTGTACTCGGCCACAGAGCGCGCCCGCGCGCTCGAAACTGGAGAATACACGCAGAATCTTCGAGTCGATGAAGATGAGTTCGATCGCACTCCAACACCTGCACCAGTTGCGGTTTCAAAGCCCAAGGAAGTGAAAATCACGACTGCGCCGTCACAGGGCTTCGGATCATCCACAGAGTTGCTTGAGGCGATGACAGGAATTGCGTCCGATGCACCGCTTTGCATGACGTGCGGTGTGAAGATGCGCCAATCAGGTGCTTGCTATGTCTGCGAAGGATGCGGAAGCACATCTGGTTGCAGCTGATAAATAACTGGTATCAGAGGAAGGGCTCGTCCATTGCGGGCGGGCCCTTTTTCTTTCCATCTTGTATATCAATATAATGGAGAGTACTCTCCATTATATGAGAACAGAACCCCCGTTGCTCTTGCCGCTATTTCGATCTGCTAATCAGGAGCGGGTTTTGTCGTCCGTGTTTCTGACGGAGGACCGGAAGACGATCCAGGAGCTAAGCCTTGACCTTGGAATTCCGTATCCAACCGTTCATAGAGAAGTGGGGCGTTTACTCGAAGCTGGCCTAATCAAAGAGAAGAAGGTCGGGAACTATCGATTTATCGAATCCAATAAAACTTCGCCCTACTATGAGCCTCTCCGTGAATTGTTGGAGATTTCATCTGGACCCGTGCCACTTTTGAAAAGTGCCTTCGGGCGAATCCGAGGAATTGAGAAGGTCCTTATATTCGGCTCCTGGGCCCAAAGGGAATTGGGAAATCGAGGAGCGGCTCCCGCCGACATTGACGTATTGGTAGTGGGCCGACCAGATATTCGCAAGGTATATGCCGCCTGCTCGATTGTGGGCAAGCAGTTGGGTTGGTCAGTCAATCCGACGACAATGAGCAAGGAGGAGTGGCAAGAAGAAACCCCATTTCTTAAAAATGTGCGGAAAGAAGGTGTTATAAACGTGATTGGCAATTCTGATCAAAACAAATCGGTATGAATCCACCGCAATTATCTGTGAAGCAAATTGCGGATCTTGCAAACGTTGTTAAGGCTAATCGCTTAAGCCGAGTGTCACCCGACCTTAACAAGGCAGAAACATTCTTGGGTCTGGCGATTGAAGCAATAACCGAGCTCCCCAATATGAAGGCGAATTCAATCCGCTACGACACTGCATACAACATCGCGCACAATGCTGGTGAAGCTTTGCTGGCAGCATATGGATATCGAACAGTTTCGGGGCCGGGTCAACATATGGCAGTTGGTGAATTTCTCGAAATTGTCCTCATCGGTGGCGCCGTGCAGTCGGCGGCTTCAGATTTCAATGCCCTTCGCGAAGGACGGAATGCGCTTCACTATCAGGGAAAGCCCATCGGAAAACTGCAAGCAGATTTTGCATGTACGACCGCACATGCCTTGATCAATGGCGTGCAGAAGATCCTTATATGAGTCACACGTGTTAGGAAACCATGATTGAGCGCTTTGAAAGTCCCATAAAATAGCCTTCTATCAAGGTTTTTGGCGCAAGATCTGGGGTTTGCGATGCGCCCAGAGTGATGAAGAGGGGAGTGAAATGCTCCACCGTTGGGTGGGCGTAAGGCATACCTGGTGCCTTCGATTTGAAATTCGCCAATTCATCGATATCTCCGGTTGCCATTGCCTCGGCTGCCCACTGATCAAAGTCGCTGGACCACGTCGGTGCATCAGCGTTGATACTCCAGTTGCGCAAGTATGGAAGACCGTGTGTCATGAAACCGGAGCCGATTATGAGAATGCCTTCATCACGAAGGGGTTGGAGGCGCTTTCCCAATTCCATCAGGAGATATGGATTCGATGTTGGCATCGACATTTGCAGAACCGGAATATCCGCATCTGGGTACATGATCTTCAACGGAATCCATGCGCCATGGTCAAGACCGCGGTTGCTCTGGTGGATCGGCTCGTTCGCCGGCATCAAGGCCGCGACTTTCTGGGCCAAGGTAGTTGCCTCGGGGGAGTTGTAGGTCATCTCGTAGTACTTCTGATCAAAGCCGTAGAAGTCATAAACCAGTGGAGCATTGGCTTGGACATTGCTCAAGGTGATGGGGGCGGATTCCCAGTGGGCCGAGACGATGAGGATTGCCTTCGGGCGAGGCAGGTCCTTAGCGATCTGAGCTAACTCTCCAGACCAGATCGGATCATCCAAGAGCATGGGGGCGCCATGGCCGATGTAAAGGGCGGGCATCTTTGATTCCATGCGTGGATCATAGCAGATATAGTTGAAAGTTCAACTAT
>JANXZB010000057.1 GCA_025355765.1 Actinomycetes bacterium | reverse complement strand
GCCAACTTGGTGACGCGCGTAGTAAGTGCGCCGAACTTCTTTGTTCCGGAATCATTGAATGTCAGCAGAACATACCAACCGCTACCTGTTGTCTGATTTAGTGATGCGGAGGCCTTGGAAATATCTTGGCCAAGCACTTCTGCTGGCGCCAGAATAAATTTGCTCGTGCCATCCTTCTGACAAGTCACGATTGGATCACTTGAATTATCAGTGCCCGTGCCTTGGCGATTAGTCGGTTTGGTGCAATCTAACTTTGCATACTCGGCATTGAGAGCCGCGCTCACACCAGTTGGCGGAGTCGCCGTAGCTCCCGTGACCGCAGTTGGACCCGGCGCTCCCTCGACCAATACTTGGCGGAACCGAAGCTCTGCAGTCTGGCCAACCAGGTCGACCACTCGACGACCGGTGTCACCGGGAACAGAAATCACGATCTGGCGGTTGACGCCACTTCCCTGTGCGGTCACTTCGCTCTCTGCAACGCCAAGGGAGTTAACACGTTGGCGGATGATGGAGACTGCTTGATCGATTGCCGCACTCGTCACCTTGCCCGCGTTGCCAGCGGCAATGCGAGGCTGCAACGTCACGCTGGTTCCTCCGCGAAGGTCCAGACCGAGTTTGATCTTGGTCGCCCCCTGAATAAAGACAAGCGAAAGGAGGGCAATTAGGACAACTGCCAAGATCGCAAGCGTGCGACCTGGTCTTGTAGCTGTCTTAGGTGTTCGAGATTGTGCGGAAGTGGACATGGGTAGAGAGTCTAGGCATCAGAGGCTGGCGTGTCGAAAATCGACGGGGCCAGAGTCGAGATAGGTGGCTCATACCCCACGTGTCGCCAACCCTGAGCGGTGGCAATGCGTCCGCGCGGGGTTCGGGCCATGAAGCCATTGCGGACCAGAAACGGTTCGGCCACCGACTCCACCGTCTCGGTCTCCTCGCCCACGGCAATAGCCAATGTAGAGAGCCCAACTGGCCCACCGTTGAATCGCTCGACCAGGGCCAGAAGAACGGCGCGATCCAGGCGATCTAGTCCCAACTCATCGACTTCGTACATTTCCAAAGCAGCCCTGGCATCCTCGGGCGATAGTTCCTGAGATCCGCGAACTTGGGCGTAATCACGGACGCGTCGCAGCAGCCGGTTGGCGATACGCGGGGTGCCTCGAGAGCGTCCGGCAATCTCTGCTATCGCTTGTGGATGAATCACTAGATTCAAGAGTGCGGCACTTCGAACGAGAACCTGAGCAATTTCATCTTCTGCATAGAAATCTAGATGGGCAGTAAATCCAAATCGGTCGCGCAGCGGACTTGGCAGCAGACCCGCCCGCGTCGTCGCACCTACAAGTGTGAAATGCGGGAGTTGAAGAGGAATTGCCGTAGCTCCTTGACCTTTGCCAACCACGACATCAACCCGGAAATCCTCCATTGCAAGATAGAGAAGCTCTTCGGCGGGCCGAGGCAGGCGATGAATCTCGTCTAGAAAAAGTATTTCTCCCTCCATGAGCGATGAAAGAATCGATGCAAGATCTCCGGCATGGGTTATCGCCGGGCCACTCGTGATTCTAATTGGCGTTTCCATTTCACTTGCCAAAATCAGAGCAAGCGTCGTCTTGCCCAAACCGGGCGGGCCGGAGAGCAGAATGTGATCAGCAGATGAATTGCGATGTCTGGCCGCAGTTAACAAGACGTCAATTTGCTCGCGTACTCGATGCTGTCCGATGAATTCAGAGAGGGACCGCGGGCGCAGCGCATTTTCGGCGGCCGATTCTTCGCGCCTAACTGCCGGTGCTACAAGACGCTCCTCTGGTTCGGTTGACATTGATTAAATACCCCGTGATCCCTTTTGCAATGCGCGCTTGAGCAACTCGCCGAGTTCAAAGGCTGCTGGATCCTCTTTCTCTGCCTGCATCGAGACTAGCAACTGACCCACTGAAGTATCGGCTTCTTTGGCTGAGAATCCGAGGGAAATCAAGGCACTGCTTAACTGTTCGCGCCAGAGCGGCACGTGTCCAACCGGTATCCCCTCGGAGACATGTGTGATCTTCCCCTTTAACTCCAGAATCAACCGTTGTGCGCCTTTGCGTCCGATCCCCGGTACGCGCTCGATCGCTGCAATGTTCTCCTGCGCTATTGCGTAACCAAGATCCTCTGGAGACATGTTTGCCAGAATGGACATTGCCACCTTGGGGCCAATGCCGGTAACGGTTTGTACTAGATCAAATGCCAGTCTGGAAGCTTCGTCGAAAAATCCAAAGAGCGTAAGCGAGTCCTCGCGCACCACGAGAGAAGTAAAGAGTTGGGCATCGTTGCCGACGCTGAGACGAGCGCTAGTGGCTGGAGTAATAATCACTGCCAGACCCACTCCCCCGACATCAATAATCGCGCGATCAATCTGGAGCGAGCGAATTCGACCGTATAACGACGCAATCATTTGGCACCCAATTTTTTCAGTCGCAATTTCTCATTGGCGACGGCCTCTGCAAGGCGATCGTTTCCACCGCCGCGCCACAGATGGCATATGGCAAGAGCAAGAGCATCTGTACTGTCGACTGGTTTTGGAACCACATCTAGGCGAAGGAGCCGACGAACCATTTCAGCCACTTGCGCTTTGTTCGCCCTGCCGGTGCCGGTAACCGCGGCTTTGACTTCACTTGGGGTATGCAGGGCCACGCGAATTCCTGCTCGGGCGGCAACTAGCAGTGCAATACCCGATGCTTGGCCAGTTCCCATCACAGTGCGCACATTCAATTGGGCGAAAACTCTCTCTACGGCAATGACATCCGGGCGGTATTGCTCAACCCATGTTGTCAGTTGCTCTTCCAACTGGAGGAGTCTTTGTTCAAGTAGCGTATCTGGAGAGGTAAGAATGACGCCCACGCCGAGTAATGAGATGGGAGACCCGACTTCTCCTTCGATGACTCCGACCCCACAACGTGTCAGACCGGGGTCTACACCGAGAACGCGCGTCACTAGCGGGTTTTCCACAACTCTGCGCGGGCATTCACCCAATTAGCCTAGATCGGAGCTGGAACGAATCAATCTAGGCTCGCCATAACTTCATCTGAGACATCGAAATTGCCGTAGACGTTCTGAACGTCATCGAGTTCCTCAATAGCGTCGATGAGCTTGAATACCTTCTCGGCTTGCTCTGCATCAAGGGGAATCGACATTGAAGGAAGAAGTGAGGTCTCCGCAGACTCATATTCCATTCCAGCGTTTTGCAGGGCAGTTCTCACCGCAATGAGATCGGATGGCTCGCTAACAATTTCAAATGATTCACCAATGTCATTGACTTCCTGGGCTCCTGCCTCAAGCACGGCTTCGAGAATCTTGTCCTCGGTTACGTTGGCTGCCTTATTAACGAGGACGACGCCTTTGCGGCTAAAGAGATAAGAAACCGAACCAGGATCGGCCATCGAACCACCGTTGCGCGTAACTGCCACACGGACTTCAGATGCCGCACGGTTCCTGTTATCTGTTAGACACTCAATGAGGAAGGCAACTCCTGCCGGGCCGTAACCCTCGTACATGATGGTTTGCCAGTCAGCCCCACCTGATTCAAGACCTGCGCCGCGCTTAATCGCGCGCTCAATATTGTCAGCGGGCATCGAGTTCTTCTTCGCCTTGGCAACAGCATCAAAGAGAGTTGGGTTGCCCACCATGTCAGCCCCACCTGTACGGGCGGCAACTTCAATTGCCTTAACAAATTTTACAAATGACTTCGCACGGCGAGAGTCGATGATCGCCTTCTTATGCTTGGTCGTCGCCCATTTGGAATGGCCGGACATATGCACCCCATCAATTTTGTATCGAGAATCAGAAAACGCTGACCCAACTTTATCGGATCAAATCAGGCCGACTTGCACACCTCTTCAATGAAGTAGCGATGAATTCGACTGTCCTCGGTCAATTCTGGATGAAATGACGTCGCAAGCATATGGCCCTGCCTCACGGCAACGGGGTGGCTCACACCCTCACGCGTAACTGATGAGAGAACCTGGACTCCGGGCCCAATCTGTTCGACCCAAGGTGCCCGGATGAAAACTGCCCGCATCGCAGCGTGGGTCAGGGCCTGCATGGCAATATCGATCTCAAATGAGTCAACTTGGCGGCCAAAGGCATTTCTCCGAACGGTTATATCCATTCCGCCGAAAGTTCTCTGGTCGGCGGTGGCATCGAGTACCCGATCAGCAAGGAGAATCATTCCTGCGCATGACCCGTAAACCGGAAGCCCCGATTTTATGCGTTCAGAAATAAGATCGAAGACATCAAAGGTTTGAGCCAGATGCGCAATGGTGGTCGACTCTCCCCCAGGAATTACGAGAGCATCCACGGCCTTGATTTCTTCAGGACGGCGCACCGAGATCGGTTCCACTCCGCAATCTTGGAGCGCTCGAAGATGTTCGCGCACATCACCTTGTAGCGCGAGTACGCCAACTTTCATTGCCTGCCCTAATTACCAACCGCGATCGGCTAGGCGATGCGGAACGGGAATGTCAGCCACGTTGATACCGACCATGGCATCTCCTAGCCCACGCGAAGCATCAGAAATAACTTTGGGATCGTCAAAGAATGTTGTCGCTTTAACGCATGCTGCCGCGCGTCTGGCTGGATCACCTGACTTAAAGATTCCTGAGCCGATAAAGACGCCATCTGCCCCAAGTTGCATCATCATTGCCGCATCGGCGGGAGTTGCGATACCTCCAGCAGTGAACAATACGACTGGAAGTTTTCCGGTCTGAGCCACTTCCTTGACCAATTCATAAGGAGCCTGAAATTCTTTAGCAGCAACGTAGAGCTCATCATCACGCATGGACGTCAGGCGTCGAATAGCTCCGCCGATTTCGCGCATGTGAGTCACTGCGTTGGAGACATCTCCAGTACCGGCTTCACCTTTGGAACGGATCATGGCGGCACCTTCATTAATACGACGAAGTGCCTCACCCAAATTTGTTGCCCCGCAAACAAAGGGAACTGTGAACTTCCACTTATCAATGTGGTTCTTGTAATCAGCCGGAGTTAAGACTTCGGACTCGTCGATGTAATCAACACCCAAGCTTTCAAGTATCTGCGCTTCAACGAAATGACCGATGCGCGCCTTGGCCATAACGGGAATCGAAACAGCGGCTTTGATCTTCTCGATCATGTCGGGATCAGACATGCGCGCAACTCCGCCCTGGGCGCGGATATCGGCGGGAACACGCTCAAGTGCCATGACGGCAACAGCTCCCGAATCTTCAGCGATCTTGGCTTGCTCGGCATTGACGACATCCATGATGACGCCGCCCTTGAGCATCTCTGCCATTCCGCGCTTGACTCGACCTGTCCCGATGACCTCAGACATGAACACTCCCTTGAAAGTCTTTTAAGAATTCTTTGAGGAGGTAATCCTACTTTGTTGGAGTCGGGCTCGCTGACGCGGATGCAGGAGGCGTAGGCCGCGTGAAAACGGGAGGCGAATCGGTCATCGCCACCCAGATCTGCCCGCCTGCAAAAGGAATCGGAGTCCCATCTGGCAAGGTCCATGTGGTTCCCGATGTCGCATCAGCCCTATTCCACATCGCTTTGAACGCGAGGCCATTTCGAAGGATGTAGCCCGTGCCAGCGCCGATTGTGGCCGAGAACGGGGTGACTCCGCCGAACTTGTCGTGATACTGCGAAGGCGTGATTGAAACTATCTGTATCACCAGAGTCGTTGGCCCTAGCTGGCCACCATCTGCTGCCAGATCGGGGCTATTGGCATGTACCAGAAGCCAGCGAGACTCAGTGGGTGACCAGATGGCGCTGTAAGTATTAGCCGGCCACTTCAACTTAACGGAGAGGATCGGATCTCCTCCGACAGGTGCCGGCCCAAAAGTCCATCCCATGTTCTTCGACGTAACAATGGAAACCTTCTGATCAAGCAATTTCGACATCAGAAGATTGGCCTGCAGAATCAGATTGACCGGTGCGTAGCGAGTTGTGTCGCGAGTGTAAATCGTTGGAGTCTCTCGTTGGGCGCCTAGATTTTCTAGGTTGGCCGCCGCAATTACTGGCAGCATCCTCGATTGGGCCCCCGAGTACGCAAACGCAACGTGTCCGTATTGGGAAAGCAGATCAATGTCGCTGATACGTGCGCTGCGAACCGGGCCGATCTGAGAAGGTATCTCTGAAGAGAATACTGCCGCCAAACGGGTCAGGCCACCTTCGACCTCTTCGATGTATACGAGATCGGCTTTATCCAAACCAATTTGGGGATGAGCCTGTTGTGTGTCGTCGACTTTCACTACAAGAACCGGGCCGTCCGTTCCGACGCGACCGCTGATGGAGTTATAGGTGATGACAGGCGGTGTTGGTTTTGGCGAAATATGCAGAGTCTTTTTGACGGTCGAGCAACTCGTGAGAACAAGTAGGCAAACCGCAGTGGCAATCACAATTGCCTTCGAGCGCCTAGAGAACATCATCTTCGAATTCATAAGTGACAGGTAGAGGGGCATTGCCCGCAAGGCGGAAAACCTTAAATATCAATTTTTGACGCACCGCTCGAGTCCTATTCACTGCATCGACATGTATCGCTATGGCTACGCGAATCTTATTGGTCAATTCTGAAAGTTCTCGGAGCAACTCCTGTTCGCCGGGCTTTGATTCCATCGTCAGATCGTTCTGCAGAAGTCCCAACGCGCCTGAGAGGCCGCTTTCAGCGTGAGATCTGTTGATAATTGAGGCATCCCGTGCTTGATAGGCGGCAGCAGTCAGGAGCAGGGAGGAAGCAGGATCAGCCCGATCGCTACGAGCAAGTTCAAGGGCGATCGCCGCCCGCCGCTGAAGCAAACCATCAAGGTTGGCCCAACTCGTCTCAACGCGGTGATGAAGTCGATCAAGGCGCGTTGCCGAAAAGGTCAGATACCAGAGCACGAGAAGAAGTAATGCAATTGCCAACAATGCAATCTTCATTCGTTAACTCCTTCTCGATTGAGCAACCTACTCCAACTACGCGTGTCAGATGCCAGACCTACTCCGGCTCCACCCACCGTTGCCATCTCATACACCGAGAAAATCTGCTGTGCGACGTTCTCCCAATCAAAGACTATGGAGTGTTCTTGTCCAACCGCCGCTATTTCCTTGCGCTTTTTCGAATCGCGCAACAGATCGATCACTTTCTTGGCCAAATCTGGGGAATTCTCCGACTCGAAAAGTGTCCCGTATTTTCCATCTCCAAGTAGCGATGCAAAGGCCGCAATGTCGCTGGCGACAATTGATGCACCCGCAGCCATCGCTTCGGCCAGAATAATTCCAAAAGACTCACCACCGGTATTTGGCGCGACATAGAGCGAGACTGAACTTAGGAAATCAGCTTTCTCTTTCTCATCCAAGCGACCAAGAAATGTCACCCGATTCCGGATTTGTGGATCAACTTTCTTCATCACATCGTCACCCTCACCAGGGCCTGCAACAAATACGCGAACATCTGGAATGAACCTGGCGACAATAGGCAAGGCATCTAAAAGAACACCCAGACCTTTTCGTGGCTCCTCGAAACGTCCCATGAATCCCAACGTATTGCCGGTCCATTCTGGACGTATGACTCCCGCGCGAAATTTCTCGGCGAAAATTCCATTTGGAATTACGATGGCATCGGTCTCGAGGTGTTGCGTCAACGTGAGTCGGGCGGCCTCGCTCACTGCGATTCGTACCGCCAACTTCTCAATTACAGGTTCAAGGATTGGACCAACTGCAAAGATGGCGCGTTGTCGCTTTGAAGATGCATGGAACGTGCCGACCATAGGTCCCTCGGCCGCCCAACAGGCAAGCAAAGACAATGAAGGAATGGCGGGTTCATGAAGATGGAGCAGATCGAAATTGCCTTGCGCAATCCATGCGCGCACGCGTGAGAATGCAATAGGGCCGAAAAGTACTCGTGCGACTGCCCCGTTATAAGGAATTGCGATCGGCTTTCC
>JANXZB010000010.1 GCA_025355765.1 Actinomycetes bacterium | reverse complement strand
TCCGATCGCGCACTCGGGTATTCCTTCACCTGCAAGCCGAAGTCTCTTAATATCCTCAAGCCATTCTGATAAACATGCGGGTAAGTGCTTGGACCACCCCAAGAGGGGCTGACGATGGCGACGGTATCACCTGGCAGCAATCTTGAGGGCTTCGTGTATTTCATTACGAAACTCTATATCAGGGCTGGATAGCGATGGGGTTGAGTAAACGATTGGTCGTGTTAGCGAAGAATCTGTCTACAAAGGTTGAAAGGGCCTCGAGTTTCCTCGAGGCCCGTGCCCAAATTCCTTGACTTCTTGATCAGTGCCAATAGATCAGTTAAGAAATTCTGAGACTGCGGAGTTCATGACGGGATTTGAACCCGCACCCTCTGATTGGCGGAAACAGAAGTGCTGCCGTTACACCACATGAACAACGCATCCGAATCTTGAGGCCAGGGCGGAGTCAGCACGTCGTCGACCGTCAAAATTGTGGGTGTAGGGAAACTGTGGAGTGGGGTAAAAAGCAGAATGACCCGAAAGTTCTCGGGTCATTCTCTCGCCAATCAGAAGTAGGTAAGAGTATGCCAGAAAATCTGATTACTCGGAGTAGCGAACATCTGGACTAAGGGGGTTGCATTAATGACTGGTTGGGTTGGCGACGAAGTTCTATACAAAAGAAAAGGGCTCCGGCTGGGGATACCAAAAAGCCCGGACAAAGCCGGGCTTTTTGTTTGCCAATCCAGAGTGATCTAAGTATTGCAGAACACTTCGTCACTCAGAGTAGTTAAAGCTTGCGAGCCAAGGGTCGTATTAACGATTAGCCAACGTATTGAATTCTGCTTAGGAGAGCGCTTCCCTTAGCCGACGGGCGACTTCCTCCGTCCTGGCAGTACTCAATGGCCCTCCAGATATTTCGGTCGCGTATAACGTGTCAATAGCTTCTGCCCCAAGAGTTGTGACGATCGCGGATCGAATGTCTACTCTGCATCGGGTGATCGCATCTCCGATGAGAAAGAGCAGACCAGGTTGGTCATGACTTCGCACCTCAAAGACAGTGCATTCACTGGATGCTTCATCGAATGTCTCGACCACCGGTGGCGGAACGGGAATCGTTGGAAGTTGCGAGTAGGACTTCACCCGTTCTTGAATCCGCCGATCTAGATCGCCTTGACCGTTAAGGGCCGCGTGAATATCACTGTGGATCTTCTCTGCAGTCGGAATTGGCGCATTGGGATCAAGGGAGACGATCCACTTCATCACCGCAGAGATTCCGTGGGATTTGGTCCGCGCAGATCTCACGTCTAGACGTGCGAGGTTGAGCACGCCTGCGACGATGGAAAGAAGTCCAGGTCTATCCGGTGCGATGATCTCGATTGCGTAATCACTCTCCCGAACGAAGACTTCAACGCGAAGCGCGCCGACTTCTGCAAAGCCGCGTTGTTCTGGAGTGAGTTCCGGTTCGGGGGCAACAATGCTTCCGCTCATCGCAATGCGCACACGTTCAACCAAGTCTGCAACTAGGGTTGCCTTCCAGTTGCTCCACGCCGTACTTCCTGTCGCCTCTCCATCGGCAATGCTCAATGCGTGCAGTAGTTCGAGGGTTTGTAAATCGGGAATAGCAGCCAAGACCGAAGCGATTGTTGCTGGGTCGTGAAGATCGCGCCTCGTTGCAGTTGCTGACAGCAGCAGGTGGTGCTGAACCAATAGAACCAGCGTTGCAACATCGGCATCGCCAAATCCGATTCTCCGTGCAAGGGGTTCGATCAAGTGTGCACCGCGTTCGGAGTGATCATCATCGGTGCCCTTGCCAATGTCATGAAAGAGTGCGGCGATCAAGAGCAAGTCGGGGCGGTGAACTCGGCGGGTTAGCGCGGCAGCGTGCACTGCAGTCTCAACCATGTGTCGATCAACTGTATGTCGGTGGAGAAAATTTCGTTGCGGCAAACTTCTCACCGATTTCCACTCGGGCAACCAGGAAGAAATGATTTCTTCTTGATCAAGGGCCTCCCACACTGGGATCATCGCGCTACCTGCACCGATGAGTGCAACCAAGTCTTCGCGAGCCTCGCGTGGCCAAGGATTTGGGAGCACACCGATTGCCTGCTCGAAGGATTGGGCGAGCAGCACGCACGACTCCATCGAAAGGTGCAATCCTAGTTGCGCCGCTTTTGCCGCGGCTCGAAGACCAAGTACAGGGTCTTCAGCAGTGACTGCGCCCATATCCAGTACGACTTCTTGATGTGCCACGCTAATCCCGCGTCCCACACTTGTCACTCGCGGCCGACGTAGGAATCTTCCAAGTCCGTCTTTGCCGCGATGGTCTATGCGATGCCAAGTCGATTGCATCAGATAATCAACGGCACGCGCCGACCTGGCGACTTCGCCCATCAAAGCATCGGCATCGCTAAAACCCAGTACTGCGGCAACTTTGTCCTGCTCTTGAAATAGAAGTCTGTCCTTCGTGCGACCGCTTTGAATATGAAGGGCTTCGCGAATACTTGTAAGGGAAGATTCGGCAGCACTGATGCGCTCAAGTGGAATATCTATTGCCCCGCTCATCGCTATGGCCCGCAAGGCGACGATGTCGCGAAGGCCACCGCGAGCTTCCTTCAAATCCGGTTCAAGAAGATAGGCCAACTCCCCCGAACGCTCGTGTCGGTCTGTGAGCAGAATTTTGAGTTCACTCAAGCGACGTTTGGAATCTCGTCGCCAATCATCAATGGCGTTGTGCTGCACGGATGCGACCAATGAGGCATCGCCTGCAACCAGGCGTATATCCAGAAGGCCCATGGCGACTTTGAGATCAGTGGTCGCAGCCTCGCGCGTCTGACTCAGCGTGCGAACCGAATGATCCACGCTGCGCGGAATATCCGCACTCGGTGTCTTGCCGTCCCAGATGGGATAGAGGACGGAGTTTACGAAAACCTGCAAGTCCTTCGCCGAGAGATGGTCGTTATGGATGATGAGAATGTCTAGATCAGAACCTGGACATAGCTCGCCGCGGCCGTAACCACCGACCGCGGCGAGAGCTATCCCAGCGATTTCTACACGCTCTCCCTTATGCAGCTGCTCGTGTGCTGCAAGAAAGAGTGCGGCCAGAACTCGATCACTCTCGTTCGATCGTGCTCTGCGTTCACGTGTTCCCACTAAATTGCATCCACTCCTCGTTCGCCGGTTCGTACTCGTACCACTTGATCAACTGGAGTCGACCAAACCTTGCCATCACCGATGGACCCGGTGGAGGCGGTTTTCACGATAACACCAATGACTGCTTCGGCTTCGTTGTCATCGACCAATACTTCCAGGCGCACTTTTGGAATGAGATCCACAGTGTATTCAGCGCCCCTGTAGACCTCGGTATGCCCGCCTTGACGGCCATAACCGCTGGCCTCCGAGACTGTCATGCCTGTTACTCCATGAGCCTGGAGAGCATTTTTCACATCATCTAGTTTAAACGGCTTGATAATTGCGGTAATGAGTTTCATGTCGGTTTTCCTCTCCCTGCTAATTAGTTCGACTCGGATGAAGAAAGGACACGTGATCCCCCACCGTAGGAGGCGGTCTCATATGCTGTTTCGGCGTGCTGACTGAGGTCAAGACCAATTGCTTCATCTTCGGCGCTGACGCGGAGTCCGATTGTCTTATCCATGATCTGCGCGATGATGTAGGTCGCAACGAATGAGTACAGAACAACAGCCAGAACAGCAATTGCCTGGTGCCCCATCAATGTCCAGCCACCCTTGTAGAAGAGGCCGTTTGCACCATTGACCATGTGGGTTCCGAAGAGACCGATGAGAAGCGCTCCAAGAACACCGCCGACCAAGTGAACGCCAACAACGTCAAGGGCGTCGTCGAACTTGAAGATCGATTTCAATTTTGTTGCAAGTGCGCAGACAATTCCTGCCGCAAAGCCGACGACGATGGATCCCATTGGGCTGATAAAACCGCAAGCAGGTGTGATTGCGACAAGACCGGCAATTGCACCAGAGGCGGCGCCCAAGGTTGTGGGGTGACCATCGCGGATCTTCTCCACGAGAATCCATCCAAGTAACGCAGCACCTGTTGCAGTGTTGGTGTTGATGAATGCATACGCTGAAAGGGTGTTGGCGCCCAAAGCAGATCCGGCATTAAATCCGAACCATCCGAACCAGAGAAGGCCGGCACCGAGAAGTACAAATGGCACATTGTGCGGACGCATCCGCTCTTTCGGCCACCCTTTTCTCTTGCCGATTACCAAAATAACTGCAAGTGCTGCAGCGCCTGCGTTGGCGTGAACAACAGTTCCGCCTGCAAAATCTTCTGCGCCTAACTTGAACAACCATCCACTTGGGGAGAAGACCCAGTGAGCAACAGGTGCGTAGACAAGGACGAGCCAGACTGCGGAGAAGAGCGTCCAAGCTCCGAACTTCACTCGGTCGGCGATTCCACCCGTGATCAGAGCGGGTGTAATGATCGCGAACATCAGCTGAAATGCGACAAATACCAAGGGAGGAATCGTCAGCGCTTCAAAGCCAGTTGCCTGCTGCCAAATGTGGTTGAGGCCGAATTGGTGAAGGTTGCCAATGAATTTGCCGGTTCCGACAAAGGCAAGGCTGAAGACTCCAGTGATCCAGAGAACGCTGACAACGCCCATCGTCACAAAGTTCTGCGCGAGCATTCCCAGGACGTTCTTGCCACGCACCATGCCGCCGTAGAAGAAGGCGAGCCCTGGCGTCATGAGCAGAACAAGTGCCGAGGAGACCAATATCCAGGCTGTGTCCCCAGTATCAAAATGCGTATTAACGAAGCTCATATTTTCTCCACACATTTAGGTGAGCGGTCTCGTCGTTGAGTTGGGGGAAATATGGCCTAATCGCGTTACAGCAATCCACCCGGCTTATTTCCAGCGCGTCACAATCGGCGCCCTTGTGTTACGAAATGGTTACAAGAGGGATGAGATGTAGGCCGCTGGCTCAAATGGGGCGAAATCCCCGATGCCCTCGCCATTTCCGACCCACTTGATGGGGATGCCCAGGCTCGCCTCGATAGCCAATGCGATGCCCCCGGGCGCGCTCCCGTCAACCTTGGTCACAATGATCCCCGTGAGGTCGACGCTTTCTGCAAATATCTTCGCCTGCGTCAAGCCGTTCTGGCCGGTGGTCGCGTCCACAACCAACAAGATCTCAACAACGGGCAGGACTTTTTCTACGACCCTTTTTACCTTGCCTAGTTGATCCATCAAGTCGCTCTTGGTGTGCATTCGCCCGGCAGTATCGACAATTAAGTAATCATCTTTCCGCGCCAGGCACTGTTGGGCAGCATCGAATGCCACCGATGCCGGATCTGCATTACCTGCGCCGTGAATTACATCAATGTCAATGCGTTCGCCCCACGTGCGCAACTGCTCAACGGCTGCAGCGCGGAATGTGTCAGCGGCGGCAAGGAGAACGCTCTGACCGTCATCGACAAGGGCTTTCGACAATTTCGCAGAGGATGTCGTCTTACCGGTTCCGTTGACGCCAACAACCAAGATTGCACCAGGTCGCTCCGTAGACATCTCGCGGCTTTTGTCAGAGAGGGATGAATGCAATGTGGTGATTACTGCTTGGCTGGCGCTTTCACTTTTCGCAGAACGGGCTGCGATCATTATTTTGCCCGCGAGATCGGGGCCTAGGTCTGCCTCCAATAAAGCCGCTTCAAGTTCTTCCCAATCAGCGGCCGAGGCATGCGCCGTGCCGGTGATCTTGGCAAGGATTTTTCCGAACAAGCCCATGAAGTATTTCCTATACGGCTTGAGTGGAATCGCGCAGGCGCTGAGAGATTACTTCGGTCACGCCATCACCGCGCATGGTGACACCGTAAAGAGCATCGGCAATTTCCATGGTGCGCTTTTGGTGGGTAATAACAATAAGTTGGGAGGTCTCGCGCAACTCTTCAAAGATGCCAAGGAGTCGACCCAGGTTGACGTCATCAAGGGCGGCTTCAACCTCATCAAGGACATAGAACGGACTTGGCCGAGCTTTGAAAATCGCAACGAGGAGGGCAACAGCGGTAAGTGATTTTTCGCCACCTGAAAGGAGGGAGAGTCGCTTGATGCGCTTTCCAGGAGGACGGGCTTCGACATCAACACCCGTTGTTGTTAAATCATCTGGGTTGGTCAGAATCAGGCGGCCGTCTCCACCAGGAAATAGTCGGGCAAAGATGTCTTCGAAGTGGCGGGCGGTGTCTTCAAAGGCATCCATAAAGATCTGCTGAACGCGCTCGTCCACTTCCTTAATGATGTCCAGAAGATCCTTCTTGGTCCGCTTGAGATCCTCTAGCTGCTCTGCCAAGTAACGCAACCGCTCTTCCAGGGCCGTGTACTCCTCAAGGGCAAGCGGGTTGATCTTTCCAAGGAGTGCAAGTGAGCGCTCGGTGGTGATCAGGCGTCGCTCTTGTTGTTCGCGGCGATAAGGAACTAGGTCGCCAGCAACAACTTCTCCTTCGTCGGTTTCAATGAAGGTCGGGACATCCTTTTCTGGGCCGTACTCATTGACCAGAGTTGTGACGTCAACACCGAGTTCTTCAACTGCTTTGAGTTGGAGTTGTTCGATGCGCATGCGTTGTTCGGCGCGGGCGATCTCATCGCGATGGACACTCGATGTCAATTGCTCTAGCTCGCCGGCCAATTCGCGCACTCGTGCACGAACCGTGAGGGTCTCGCCTTCACGACCGGCGCGCGCTTCTTCAAGGCGCCCGCGTTCAGTCGCTGCTTTTGCGATAGAGCGCTCAATGTGAATCAGTGCTTCATAGGCCGCTTCTGCAATTGCCTGCGATACAACGGCGCCACTGGCGCGCGCTTCGCGCCGGTTGATTGCATGTTCTGAGGCTTCGCGTTCGGCCTTTGCGGCGTCTTCCAAAGTTTTGGCGCGCGCCGCGAGGGATTCCACGCGCTCCTCACTCGTGCGGACACTAAGGCGTGCTTCCACTTCGGTGGTGCGTGCTGCAGAGACTTCGGCGCGCAATTCTTCGGCATGGGCATGACTTGGCTCTTCAACATCTCCGAGGTGGTGAATTTGCTCTTGGGCAATTGCCAACTCGCGCTCATCGCGGGACTTTGCAGATTCGGCTTCAACAATGGCTGCGTTCAACCGCTCGACCTCGGCACGGGCGGACTTGGCGTGCTGTCCGGCAACTGCCAACTGCTCTGTCAGCGCGGCAATGCGCGCATCGGATTCGTTGAGTTTGCTCAAGGCAACATCGAATTCACTCTGACGCCGCGTCGCTTGAGTTTCGGTGGCCGAGATTTCAAAACGAAGGCGCTGACAGACGTGATTGATATCTGAGATCTTGTGGCCTAGTTCTTCGATGAGGGCATGAATTTCAATGAGGGATGATGAGGATTTAGATCCGCCTCGCGCACGCGATTGCGTAAAGACATCTCCTTCACGGGTAACGACCGTGAGGCCGGGGTGAGATCGAATTATCGCGGCGGCTTCGTTGGCGCTATCTGCAACCACGGTCGTAGATAGTAGTTCTTGCAAGAGATCGTGGATCCGGGTTGAGCGCACGTGCGAGGTGATGGCAACCAAGTCCGCTGGGATCTCTTTAGGACTTGGCGCAGAATCTGGGCGCAGGACGAGGAAATCGGCCTGTCCTAAGTTCTCAGTGCGAAGGGTCGTCAGAGCCGTTACTGCAGCCGATAAATCCTGGAGCACTACTGCATCGGCAAGCGCGCCCAGGGCTGCCGCAGCGGCACCTTCCCAACCGGAGTCAATTTCAATGAGGGAGGCGATGCTGCCAAGAATGTTGATTCCGCGCGGATCGCGAAGGAGGGCTGCCGCACCATCGCGCGATGCAGAAGTAAGGTGCATCGCCTCTAATTTTGATTCGAGGGCGTTTCGTTCGCGGTCGGCCGCGCGTTCTTGGTCGACGAGTTCGCCAAGGTGGGCTTTGATTTCGTCAAGGGCGCTCTTTGCCGATTCAAATTGCGAATCCAAACCAAGTTCGCTGGAGTCGGCGCTGGCGATATCGAGTTCGTACGTTGAGTACTCGCGAGCGGCTGCATCTGCCCGCATCTGGGCTTCATCGCGCGCTTTAGTAAGGCGTGAGATCTCCTCGGTGATTGCATCCAAACGTGCCGCAAGGGATTTGATATGTCCTTCTTGTCGGGCCGTTCCTTCGCGCTGATCGGCAAGTGCTCGAAGGGCTGCTGCAACGCGATCTTCTTCGGCCTTAAGTTCGGCCTCGCTGATAGCAAGGGAGGCCGTGGCCGCAATTAATTGTATGCGAGTGGTTTCGACAGTTGCACGGAGTTCTGCTTCTTCGGCTCGCAAAATAACTGCCTCGCGATCGAGGGTTTCTGGATCACGGCCAGCAGTGCGTGCTTCCTCTGCCTCTTCGGCAAGAAAACGCGAGCGCTCTTGAGCAAGGCTCTGCGTTCCGCGGAATTTCTCTCGGAGAGAATTGAGTTGGTAGTAAGTCTCTTGAGCTTGCACGAGCTTTGGGCTATCGATCGCCATCTGCGCATCAAGTTCGTTCTCGCGAGTTCTGGCGATCTCCAAATCATTTTCAACAATGGCACGTCGTTCGCGAAGGGCGGTCTCGTCAGCAACTTCTGCATCCAGCGTTCGAGTAAGAGAAATAAAATCATCTGCCAGCAATCGCAACTTCGCATCACGAAGATCGGCCTGGATGGTTGCGGCTTTTTTGGCGACCTCGGCCTGCTTGCCAAGGGGGCGAAGTTGGCGGCGAAGTTCAACGGTGAGATCTTGAATACGCGCCAGGTTTGCTTGCATGGATTCGAGTTTGCGAAGGGCCTTCTCTTTGCGCTTGCGATGCTTGAGAACGCCAGCGGCCTCTTCGATAAAACCGCGACGTTCGTCGGGATTGGCCATCAAAATCGCATCAAGTTGGCCTTGGCCGACAATGACGTGCATCTCGCGGCCGATTCCGCTATCGCTGAGTAATTCCTGGATATCTAGCAAGCGCGAGGCATCTCCATTGATCTGATACTCACTGGTGCCGTTTCGGAAAAGAATGCGTGAAATGGTGACTTCTGTGTAATCGATAGGAAGGGCGCCGTCGGTATTGTCGATAGTGACTGATACTTCGGCGCGACCAAGAGGGGAACGCCCACTGGTGCCAGCGAAGATGACATCTTCCATCTTTCCGCCGCGCAGGGACTTGGCCCCCTGCTCGCCCATCACCCAACTCAGAGCATCAACGACGTTGGATTTGCCCGAACCGTTTGGCCCGACAACGCAGGTAATTCCCGGTTCTAGGCGCAAGGTCGTGGAGGATGCAAAGGATTTAAATCCCTTGAGGGTGATGCTCTTCAAATACACGGGGCAAACCTACCCTAGCCAGGGCTTAGGGATTAGTTTTGGGACTGCGGGGGCAGGTTCAATAATTCATATGCCACGCGCGCGGCAATCTGTTCTGCCTCGCGTTTGCTTTTGCCTTGACCCTCTGCGATTGCTTCACCGGAGACCATGGCGAAGGCAGTGAAACTTTTGTCGTGGTCTGGGCCAGTCTCTGTTACGACGTACTCGGGAGCACCTTTGCCTTGGAAAGCCAGCAGTTCTTGCAGTGCAGTTTTGCCATCTAGTCCGGCACCCTTTGCTAGAGCGCTCTCCAATGTTGTCGCGATGAGTTTCATAATTACGGTGGCGGTTTCGTTGAAACCTTTTTCCAGGTAGATGGCACCGATAATTGCTTCGAATGTATCAGCAAGAAGGGAATTTTTATCGCGACCCCCTGTGACTTCCTCGCCTTTGCCCAGGCGGATTGCCGCACCAAGTTCTAGAGAACGGGCAACATCGGCGAGGGCGCGCATATTTACTACACCAGAGCGCAAAGGTGAGAGACGGCTCTCATCAAGATCGGGAAAACGGTTGTACAACTCCTGCGTGACAACCAGACCTAAAACAGAGTCGCCTAAAAACTCAAGGCGTTCGTTTGTTTGCGTTTCGCCCGACTCGTACGCAAAAGAGCGGTGGGTCAGTGCCAACTCCAGCAGTTGTGGGCGCAGTTCAACGCCCAGAGCCTTAGTTAGCGCAGAGTACAGATCAGACCTCGATTACCTGACGGCGGTTATATGTACCGCACGTTGGGCAGGCTGTGTGCTGCAGACGCGGTGACTGGCATTGCGGGCATGCAACTAGGGCTGCTGCGGTGGTTTTCCACTGGCTCCGACGGGAACGGGTCTTGGAGCGAGACATTTTTCGCTTTGGTACTGGCACTTTTCGTTCCTCTTTCTAATTTCTAACAGCCCTATAAAGCTATAGATCGTGGGGTAAGTATCCCCCAAACTCCCTCTATTCTGAAATCGAGTCAGGGTTCTCATCTTCGAACAGATCGGATAGGCCTGCCCAGCGGGGATCCTTGGCATCATGGCGATGGTCAGGCTCCAGCATGCTCCATTTGACCCCGCAGCCAGGGCAGAGCCCGGGACAATCCGGGTTGCACAGGGGGTTGATCGGCAGCCCTAGGACGATGTCATCGCGGACCGGGGCCTCCAGATTGATCAATTCGCCATCCATCACCAAATCATCATCTTCGTCTAGGTCATCGAAGACCTCAGCCGCTTTTCGCTGGGCTTTGGTGTGGGCCTTCTCTGGGGCATATCGGTAGAGCTCTTGGAAGAAGCGGGTGATCGGCACTTCAACCGGGTCAAGGCAGCGGATGCATTCACCCTCTGCGACGGTTGAAACGTGCGCGCTGACGAGGACGCCCTCGGTGACGGCTTCCAGCTTCATCGCAATATGGATGGCCTGGTCTTCGGGTACGGCGATGACGTCGATGCCGATTCTCTCAGGGGCCGGGACGTCGAGGTCGTACTCGCGCATCTCCCCGGCACGCCGAGGCAGGTCATGGGTGTTGAAGATAAAAAGCTTGGATGAACTCATGGTCAGTTAGTCGTTGGCAAGTTGCGACAAGACATCCTTGTCATCGGCTCCGGCTAGGCGCTCGCGTCCGCGCGAGACGGCATCCATGGTCTTGTTCAAAATAACCTCAAGGGTGGCCAGGCGAGAGTCGATGTAATTCTCAACCTCTTGGCGCTCGCGCTCGGCCATGGTGCGGGCCTCGTCTAGAACTCGTTGGGATTCATCGCGGGCCGCTTGGACAATGGCGGTCTGTTCGACCATGCGGGCCACTTCTTCTCGGGCCATGGCAACCAACTGCTCAGCACTCTGGTGGCCTTCCTCGACGATGACATCGCGAGAGGCGAGAAGATTCTGGGCTTTTGCGAAATCTTGTGGGAAGGAGTTTCTTGCCTCATCCAGGATCTCGAGAAGCTCGGCGCGGTGCACGACGCAGGAGGCAGATAGCGGAACGCTGCGGGCCTCTTCGACCATCGTAATTGCAGTACTGAGTTTCTCAATTGAATCCATGTCTTACTTCCCTGCTACTCGTTTGCGAAGAGCTTCGTCCACGTTGGGAGGAACCATGGTTGATACGTCCCCTCCAAAATGAGCCAACTCTTTGACAATTGATGATGATAGAAATGAGTGCGTGGGAGATGTGGCCATAAACATCGTCTCAACTCTTGCCGCTTGGTAATTGATCTGGGCCATCTGCAGTTCATAATCAAAGTCAGTGACGGCGCGGAGACCTTTGACAATCGTTGTCACGCCGTGAGTACGGCAATATTCAACCAGGAGTCCGTACCAGGAATCAACGACGACGTTGGGAAGGTGCTTGGTGTTCTCGCGGATCATGGCGATCCGTTCTTCATTCGTGAAAAGACTCGACTTACTGCGATTTGCAAGGACGGCGACGATCACTTGATCGAAGTGGGCGCTGGCTCGTTCGATGATGTCTAGATGCCCGTAAGTTACTGGGTCAAAGGATCCTGGACACACGGCGCTCTTCACGGAACAAACGCTAGCAATGATTGGGGGTCTTATCCATTCTGAGCCAATTTCCCGTAGCAAATCAGGGCCTGCCCGTAATTTCGCTCTCGAATCGGCTCGTAGCCGGTTGGCCACTTCACGGATCCTGATTTACTCGCCCGTTCAACGGCGATCACGCCCACTTCTTTCAGGAAATTGCCAGCACGCAATTGCACTAGTTCTTTGTAGAGCTCAACATCTGAGAAATCATAGGGAGGATCGACGTAGACGATGTCGTACCGTGCCGGGGCTGGGATTGCCAAGAATTTATCGGCCGACATTGAATATAGATGGAATTCCCCGAGCGGTTTTGCCGTTGCAACAAGGGCAGCATTCTTAGTAATTGTCTTGCAGGCGGCCTCATTTTTCTCCACTGCGTGGACCAGACCTGCCCCGCGAGAGAGAGCCTCGAGCCCGATGGCTCCGGAGCCGGCGAATAAATCCAGAACATTGAGCGCAGTGAAATCCCCGAACTCTGAGAGCAAGGAGGAGAAGAGACCCTCACGAGCCCGATCTGAAGTCGGTCTAGTTGCCCCGGCCACGGTTGCCAGAGTGCGCCCTTTTGCCAGGCCGGCGATGATCCTCATGGAGAGATTCTACGTATCAACCTTTATCTATGTAGTCGGCGGCTTCATCGGCCTGCAGAATTTTCAATTCGCGTGCCAACTCCGGGTTTGCCGCGAGATCGGGGTCTGCATCAATGAGTGCCTGCGCATCTGATCGCGCCTGATCGATCAAGTCTTCATCACGCAATACCCGCAACAATCGAAGATGCGATCTCGTCCCTGACTGGCTCACCCCCAGAACGTCGCCTTCGCGTCTTTGCTCCAAATCGATTCGCGATAATTCAAACCCATCGACGCTTGCCGCAACTGCATCCAGGCGAATCCGCGCCGATGACTCCTCGAGTGCAGAGGTGACGAGGATGCAAAGTCCCGGAGATGCACCTCGACCGATACGGCCACGCAACTGGTGAAGTTGGGAGACGCCGAATCTATCGGCGTCCATGATTACCATGACCGTCGCGTTGGGCACATCCACGCCGACTTCAATGACCGTTGTCGAAACCAAGACATCAATTTTGCCTTGGGCAAATGCCTGCATCGTCTCATCTTTGACGTCGGAGGCAAGTTGGCCGTGCAAGATCGCAAGGCGAAGTCCGGCCAACTGCTGCGAATGGAGTTTGGGAGCCAATTCTTCCACGGAAGACAATTCCGTTGACGCGGTGCCAAATAAAAAATCCATATCGGCATCAACAGAAGTAGAGGTATTAATTCTCGGTGCGACGATGTAGGCCTGATGTCCCTTGGCGACTTCTTCGCGTATGCGCGTCCACGCTCTTTCGACGAAGGCGGGCTTCTCCAGCGCCGGAACAACATGGGTTGTAATTTTTTGCCTGCCAAGAGGCAACTCACGCAAAGTTGATACATCAAGATCGCCGAATACGGTCATCGCAACCGTGCGTGGAATTGGCGTTGCGGTCATAACAAGCACGTGCGGGGGCAAGCCCGCCTTTGCTTTGAGAGCATCGCGCTGTTCGACACCAAAACGATGTTGTTCGTCGACGACAATCAAGCCAAGATCGGCAAAAGTTACGCTCTGGCCAAGGAGTGCGTGAGTGCCAATGATGATTCCTGCGTCCCCCGATGCGGCAAGTGCCAGTGCATCTTTGCGAGCGGCTGCATTCTGTGAGCCGGTTATCAGAGTCACGCGAGTTGCGAGTTCGGATCCGCCCAGCATTCCGCCTTGGGCCAGGGGTCCTAACAACGTAGCGATAGTTCGCAAATGTTGTTGGGCAAGGACTTCAGTTGGCGCAAGCAGTGCCGCCTGACCGCCACTATCAACGACGGCCAACATGGCACGCAGGGCAACGACGGTTTTGCCCGAACCGACTTCTCCCTGGAGCAAACGATGCATTGGATGAGAAGCTGACAAATCACTCTCGATTTCGGCGATGACGGCGCGCTGGCCATCGGTCAAAGTAAATGGAAGGGACTTATCAAATTCCTCAAGGAGCCCACCAGCCCTCACTGGACGAGCCGTAGCGTTGAGTTTGCGCAGTTCTGCGCGCCTTACTACCAACAACAATTGAAGCAAGAAAGCCTCGTCAAAAGTCAGCCTCGCTAGCGCCTTCTCAGATTGATTAAGGTCATCGGGTTGGTGAAGGTTTACGAGGGCTTCCTTAAGGCTTGGGTAGCCGTGCCTGGATCGGATCGCCTCGGGGAGAAAATCGGGCACCTCATCTAAGGCATCGATTGCGAGTTTGATGCATTGCGCCAACTTCCACGAGGGCATCTTGGCCGTCGCCGGGTAAACGGGCAGATACTTGCCGGCGAATTCATCGATGGCACTGTCGACATCGCTGCCATCTGGGATCAACTCATAATCTGGATGAGAAAGTTGTCGCTTGCCATTGAAGATTCCCACTTTGCCGGCGAACAATCCCTGTCTTCCAACGCGTAAGTCCCGCTCTCTCCATGCTTGATTGAAGAAGGTCAAGGAGAGCTTGGCTTTGCCGTCAGTCACCACCACCTCGAGGATTGTCCCTTTCCTGCCGCGCAGAGAACGGGCGTTGGCACTAAATATCTCGGCAAGGATCGTGACCTCATCACCCTCTTTGAGTTCGGAGATATCCGAGAGTTCGCCACGGACCATGTAGCGCCGCGGATAATGCCGAAGGAGATCATCGACAGTTCGCGTGCCAAATCCGGCTTCGAGGGCTTTGGCGGTGCGATCACCAACTACGTCTATCAACTTCGTAGTCAGGTCTGCCATGGAAACATTCTCTCGCTAAAAGTCGAGTCGAGCGCGCTTTCGAAGAAGCTGAAGTGACGCGTTTGCATCTTCCCAGCCAGAATGCGGAATCACCAAGAGCCTGAACGTCAGCCTTTGACAGGAGCGCGCGCGGCAATCTTGAGATTCGCTCGCAACGAAGTATTGAAGATGTGACTGATCTGAAATGAAATCGGAATGATCAAGCCTCACCCGGCCGACAGTTGCCAGACCTAGCGTCATCGGGGGCGGAATGACGACCAGCAGATTTCTCACCAAATCTCGGGCTACCGCGATTGAGCATCCGTGATGGCCTCATCCTCATTGAGGGTTAAGGGCACCTACGGTTTGACTCACCGCCGCGCCATTCACGCATAAAAATCGTCCGGGTAGCCACCAATTAGCCTCAAAGCAGGCCTAGGCGCTACCCTTACCCCCGTTCACAAATCAGGTAACCCCGAAGGAGTACGACGATGGCTGCAAACTGCGATATCTGTGGCAAAGGCCCCAGCTTTGGCAATAACGTCTCGCACTCCCAGGTCAAGACCCGTCGCCGCTGGAATCCCAACATTCAGCGCGTGCGCACCCTCGTTGCTGGCACCTCAAAGCGTCAGAATGTCTGCACCTCATGCCTGAAGGCCGGCAAAGTCAGCCGTTAGATAAAATGAGTGAAGCCCCGCGGCCTCTTTTCAACTCCTTGTAATTCCACTCCACTTCCCTGCTCAACTGCGCCTATGACGTATCCGGGTATGTCAACGCCGGTGGCCAAAAATGCATGATCTTCCCCGCCGGCGGCAATCCAATCCCAGACATCGGCGCCGACTTGAGCGGCTAAACCGGTGAGGTCGGCAAAATCTGGGTGTAATCGAATCAAATCCGAATTGAGAACAAACTTCGTATCGCTGGCCATCTGCTCGGCCTGAATTAAAAGGCCATCGCTGATATCGCACATGGCATGGGCACTGCGCAGAGCAATCGCGTCGGAATACTGAACTGAGGGCGCGCGAAATTGCGCCAGAGCTCGCTCGACACATCGTGCCGGCTGAAGGGCACTAACATTGATGTTGTGCCGAAGAAGAAAGAGGCCAGCCGCAGACCAACCCGGCAAATTCGACACCACTATCTGATCGCCCACTTTGGCTCCGGATCGAAGAATTGGCTTATCTATCTGCCCAATTGCTGTCATCGAAATTGTTATTATCGGACCCCTGACGATATCTCCGCCAATGACCAGTACGTCACAACTGCGCGCTTCCATTTCAATTCCGTGGGCCAACTCTTTTATCCAGGCCATGCTCTCGTGGCCCGTGAGAGAAATCGCGACAACAAGATGTTCTGGCGTTGCTCCCATTGCATATACATCCGCAAGGTTGGCCGCGGTGATCTTCTGGCCAATTTCGACGGGGGTCGACCATTCGCGGCGAAAATGCACTCCTTCAACGGCCATATCCGTCGTGATAACACTCTTTTGGAGCGGTGAGGTAATTACCGCTGCATCATCTCCGATACCGACGAGTACACGAGAATCATGTCGAGTAAAAATCTTTGAGAGTTCGGCAATAACCTCGGATTCGGAGAATTCCATGCGGACAGCCTACGCGCAGAACGCACCCCTGCCAGGTGAGTATAAAATGCGGTACCTTCTCACTTGTAGCCAAACCCTACGAAGAGCTAGCCAGCGAAAGGAAGGCCCATGTCAGTACAGGCCTACATCTTGATCCAGACCGAGGTCGGGAAAGCATCCAGCGTTGCACATGCGGTCTCAGCGATTTCAGGAGTGACTCTGGCCGAGGGAGTAACAGGTCCCTACGACGTCATCATGCGCGCGGAGGCACCCAGCATGGAAGAGTTCGGTCGAGTGATCTTGTCTAAGGTTCAATCAGTTGCCGGAATTACTCGCACATTGACGTGCCCGGTCACCACTTACTAATTTCCTAGCACTCCATTTTTGCGCGTAAGCGCACCCTTAATCAGTTGATCAATGATGTCTGCATAGGTGACGCCTTTTTCTGCCCATAAAGTTGGAAAGACTGAAGTCGGTGTGAATCCTGGCATCGTATTGAGTTCGTTGATCACGATCTGGCCATCTGGGCGATAGAAGAAATCCACTCGCGCAAGACCTGCGCACCCGAGTGCGGTGAATGCAAGTGCGGCAAGCCGCTGAATCTCTGTACGATCTGCCTCCGTAATGTTTGCAGGGACTTTGACGCTGGTTCCCTCGTCCAGATATTTTGATTCAAAATCATAGAAATCAAATTTCTGGTCGATGATGATTTCCCCGGGATTGGAGGTCCTTACTTCGCCGTCGATCTCGAGAACGCCACACTCAACTTCTTTGCCAGGTACTCCTTCTTCAACCAACGCTTTGCGATCAAAGCGATGGGCTTCGGCGATTGCAGCAGCCAAGGTTTCGACCGACTTCACCATGGTTGTCCCGCGGCTGGAGCCACCCCGAGATGGCTTTACGAATAGCGGATATGAAAGGCCTGAAATCAAAACCTCGCAAGCAATGCGATTGCTTTCCCATTGTTCGGCAGTGATCACTAGTCCTTCGGCGACCTTCATTCCTCGTGCAGCAAAAATGGACTTCGCAAATGACTTATCCATGCCCACAGCTGAGGCTAAGACGCCACTGCCTGCGTATGGAATATTGGCGATCTCGCAGAAGCCTTGAATCGTGCCGTCTTCGCCGTATGGGCCGTGCAGCATCGGGAAAATTACGTCAACGCGCAAAGCCTTGCCATTAACCTCAAGGCCGCGAATATCGGTGGTGACGGCTTGAGCATCTTCGGGAACAGTGGGAAGGATCCCATCGACGATGGAGAGCGGGTGATCGTTGGGAATGAGAACCCAGCGCCCTGCCGTACGAGTGATACCGATCAATATCGGTTCATAAAGATCGCGGTTGATTGCCGAAAGAATGCCACCGGCCGAAATAACTGAGATTTCATGCTCGCTGCTGCGACCTCCACAGAGAATCGCGACGACTATTTTGCTCATTTGATGAATTCCTCTGCATGGGTGCTGATCTCCATGAGGCGGTCCATTGCCTGCACCGGTGTGATCAGCCCGTTGACAACATCTGCAACTGCTTCGATCACGGGAACCTCGACTCCGACGCGGTGGGCTAGTTCGACGACTGCTCCTGCAGAGGCTACGCCCTCAACTGTGCTGGGCACGTGGGCACGCGCGTATTCCATGGTTCCGCCTTGACCAAGGGCTTGGCCAAAGGTGCGATTTCGCGAGAGCGGCGATGAACACGAAGCAACAAGATCTCCAAGTCCTGCAAGGCCCGCAACGCTAAGCGGATCTGCTCCGTGGGCCGCCCCGAGTCGAGCGACTTCATTGAGTCCGCGCGTAATGAGCATCGCCTGGGTGTTCTCTCCAAGGCCCAAACCAACCGCTATGCCGACTCCTAGTGCGATGACGCTCTTGATGGCACCGGCCAACTCGCAGCCCAGCACATCCACGGAGGCATAAACGCGGTAATACGGGGTTGTAAAGAGCTTCTGCACTCTATGGGCCAATTCGACATTGGCCGCTGCCGCCACGGCCGCGGCCGGCTGGCGCTGGGCCAACTCATTTGCCAAGTTGGGGCCAGTAATAATGGCGATTCGGCTGGCATCGACTTCAAGGACATCCACGATCACCTCGGTCATACGAAAGTGCGTGGCAACTTCAATTCCCTTAAGCGTGCTTATCAAGATTGCGTCTCTGGCAAATGAGCCATTCCATTCTTCCAGTTTTTGGCGCAGACTCTGGGCAGGAATAGCAAGCACATACGTGTTTGAATGCGACATCGCCTCATCGATATTACTCGTTGCTCGCAATTGAGTTGGCAGCACAATTCCTGGAATGTATTTGCCATTGGTGTGCGATGAATTTATTTCAGAGACGACATCGTCGCTGCGACCCCACACCAAAACATCATTTCCAGCATCAGCGAGTACTTGGGCCATCGTCGTGCCCCACGAACCTGCACCGAGCACTGTCACTGGACTCATTGCTTTTTCCTCTTCTTAAAGTTGCCGGTACGCGGCAGATCAGATTGATGCGGATCAAATGGAAAATTGGGAGCCTTCTCCCCGCGAATTTCCTCCAACATCACGGTCAGTGTTTTCATCACATGCGCAGTTGCTTCCACCAAAGCTTCTTGGTCTTCGAACTTGCCATACCAAGGCGAGAGATCGATGGGAGTACCTGCACGGAAAATTATTTTAGTGCGCGGCCAAAGATGCGGTTTCTTGCTATAGGGAGGCAGAACTTTCTGTGGCCCCCAAGCAACAACCGGAATTACTGGCGTCTGCGTCATGATTGCAAGGCGCGCGATACCAGTTTTGCCAACCATCGGCCACAAGTTCTCATCACGAGTGAGCGTTCCTTCCGGGTACACGCCAATAAGGTGGCCCGCCTTCAAACTAGCGATTGCATGGTCTAGCGCTTTGCTTGCATCGCCACTTTCGCGATCGACTGGTATCTGCTCGGCTGCATAAAGTATGCGTCCTATAAGGGGAATATCAAAAAGTGACTTCTTGCCAATGTAGCGAGGTGCGCGTCCGTTGAGAAAGAGAAACTGCGAGAGAAAAAGAACATCAGAGTAGGAGATGTGATTGCTGGCGACGATTGCTGGGCCACTTGCGGGAATATTTTCCGCACCCTTCCAATCGGGCTTGCTGATCGAATTGAGAATGGGAATCAATATTCTGGCGCAGACTGTAAATGCGCGATTTGTGCCTAATGGATAGCCACTCGGAGGTGAATATCGAACTTCGCTTGCTTGCACCTGGCAAGAGTACCCGTAGAAAATAGAAAACGGGGCTAGTCAGTAACTAGCCCCGTTTTCCCTTAAGAGTTACTTCTTCTTTGCAACTTTCTTTGCTGCCTTCTTAGGGGCTGCTTTCTTCACAACTTTCTTTGGAGCGGCTTTCTTCGCTGCCTTCTTCACAACTTTCTTTGCTGCCTTCTTAGGGGCTGCTTTCTTCACAACTTTCTTTGCTGCCTTCTTAGGGGCTGCTTTTACTACAGGCTTTGCAACAACTTTAGGAACTGGCTTTGGGGCTGGCTCAAGTTTGCGCGCGCCTGATATAACTTCCTTCAAACCTTTTGCAGGTAGGAAGCGTGGCTTCTTGCTGGCCTTGATCTGGATCGTCTCACCGGTGAATGGGTTACGTCCCTTGCGAGCCTTGCGATCAACTTTCTTGAACTTACCGAAATCGTTGATCATTACGTCTTCACCTTTGGCAAGGTTGCGAGTAATTGCATCAAAGACGATATCAACAGCGTGTGCTGCTTCCTTCTTGCTGTCGTTGAAGTGTGGGGTCAACGAGGCAATGAATTGGGCCTTATTCATCAAATTCCCCTTATTTTTACGCGTAAATGTTAAGCAATTGCTTAACACAGTTAGAAATTTACGCATCTTTGCAAAGTGAGTCCACCATCGCGCACGCGTGTCGCACTTATTTATTTCGCAGGCGAAATGGAGATTGAGTCGATAAAGATGGTGAAAATCACTACTTTTCCGACTTTCAATCTCTCAATAAAGGGTAGAGACTTCTCTTTAAGTGATCACCCATAGCGGAGAATCACGCGTGAAAAGGGCTTATCTGGCTGGCAAAGTGGCAGGTTTCAACGGCGAGCGCTTCATTTCGTACTCATCGATTGATTCGGTCTGCTTCAAAGTAAGGCCAATATCGTCAAGGCCCTCCATTAAACGCCAGCGGGTGTAGTCATCCAACTCAAATCCCACACTCACACCGTCGTAGGAAACGCTTCGATTTTCAAGGCTTACGGTGATTTCCAAGTTGGGATTAGCTTCCACGGCAGCCCAGAGCGCTTCAACTTGCTCCTGCGGCAAAATCACGGTCAGCAAGCCTGCTTTGAGGCTGTTGCCGCGGAAAATATCGGCAAATCGCGGAGAGATGACGACTCGGAAACCGTAGTTCTGCAGCGCCCAGACGGCGTGCTCGCGAGAGGATCCCGTGCCGAAATCCAGGCCCGCAATGAGAATCGTGCCTTTTTTGTACTCATCCTTATTGAGGACGAATTCCGGATCCTTGCGCCAGGCTCCAAATAGACCATCTTCATATCCAGTGCGAGTGACCAATTTGAGCCAGAGCGCTGGAATGATCTGATCGGTATCGACGTTGCTACGGCGCAATGGAACGCCAGTGCCGGTGTGAGTAATGAATTTTTCCATGATTATTTTCCCCTCCTACAGATCTGCCGGTGATGACAAGGTGCCACGGATTGCCGTTGCTGCGGCCACTAATGGGCTAACGAGGTGAGTGCGCCCACCTTTTCCTTGGCGACCTTCAAAATTGCGATTGCTCGTTGATGCCGATCGCTCCCCCGGTGCCAATTGATCAGGGTTCATGCCAAGGCACATTGAGCACCCAGCATTTCTCCATTCCGCCCCGGCTTCGATGAATACTTTGTCCAAGCCCTCGGCCTCGGCCTGCAAACGCACTCGCGCAGAGCCTGGCACTACCAACATGCGAAGACTGGATGAAATCTTCTTGCCATTCAGGATCGTAGCGGCCGTTCGAAGATCTTCAATACGACCATTGGTGCACGAACCAAGGAAAACAGTGTCAATGGCTATCTTTTTGAGCGGGGTGCCTGCCTTTAAATCCATGTACTCCAGGGCGCGCTCAGCAGCTCCGCGTTCTTCGGCATCGGCAATGAGAGATGGGTCTGGGACGGCGCCAGTAAGAGGCAGGCCCTGTGCCGGGTTGGTTCCCCAGGTGACAAAAGGTGCCAGCGTTTCAGCATCAATGGTGATTTCCACATCGAATTTCGCATCAGTATCGGATTGCAGCGTGCTCCAGTATGCGAGGGCTGCATCAAAATCCTCAGGGGCATGGGCGCGCCCTCTGATGTAATCAAAGGTGGTCTGATCTGGTGCGATCAAACCAGCGCGAGCGCCGGCTTCAATGGACATGTTGCAGACCGTCATGCGGCCTTCCATGGAAAGGGCGCGGATGGCGCTACCGCGGTATTCCAGGACGTAGCCCTGTCCTCCGCCGGTACCGATCTGGGCGATGATTGCCAAGATGATGTCTTTGGCGCTGACGCCAGGTTGCAGCGTGCCTTCCACGTTTATTGCCATGGTCTTGGGAGGATCTAGAGGAAGTGTCTGAGTTGCCAGTACGTGTTCGACTTGGCTGGTGCCGATTCCAAATGCCAAGGCGCCAAATGCTCCGTGGGTGGATGTGTGCGAGTCACCGCAGACAATTGTCATTCCGGGTTGAGTCAGACCCAACTGAGGTCCAACCACGTGGACGATGCCTTGATCAATATCTCCCAGGGAGTGAATGCGAAGGCCGAATTCGGCGCAGTTGTTACGCAACGTGTCTATCTGCAGCTTGGAAACAGGATCTGCGATGGGCTTGTCGATGTTCTGAGTCGGTGTGTTGTGGTCCTCCGTGGCAATGGTGAGGTCGGGGCGGCGAACTTTGCGTCCTGCAAGGCGCAGGCCATCGAAGGCTTGGGCACTGGTGACCTCGTGAATGAGGTGAAGATCGATGTAAATCAGATCGGGCTCACCTGCAGCCGTTCGCACAATATGCTCTTGCCAAATTTTCTCGGCCAATGTCTTTGCCATAACCACTCCCAACTTTGCCACTTGTACATCTCATACATTGAGATGCTAGTATTACATCGTGGACAGAAAGAATAGCGGAGTTGGCGTATTAGATAAAGCCGTGGCGATCCTGACGACGTTGGAGTCGGGCCCACACACACTGGCGCAACTTGTTGCCGCAACGGGCATTGCCCGCCCCACCGCCCACCGTCTTGCAGTGGCGCTGGAATTTCACCGCCTCGTCACGCGCGACCTCGGTGGTCGTTTCGTACTAGGCCCTCGCTCAGGAGAACTGGCAGCAGCAGCCGGTGAAGATCGACTCCTTGCCGCAGCAGCCCCTGCCCTTGCCGCCTTGCGCGATGCGACGGGTGAGAGCGCTCAGTTGTACCGTCGACAAGGTGATCTTCGAATTTGCGTAGCAGTAGCAGAGCGAGTCTCAGGGCTGCGTGATTCTGTTCCTATCGGCTCTGCTCTGACAATGCAGGCAGGTTCTGCCGCACAGGTTCTCCTTGCTTGGGAGGATTCGGAGCGAATTCATCGCGGACTCACTAACGCCCGCTTTACCGCCACACAACTGGCTGCGGTTCGCCGGCGCGGTTGGGCGCAAAGTATGGGCGAGCGCGAGGCAGGGGTTGCATCTGTGTCTGCTCCCGTGCGTGGACCGAATGGAAAAGTTATCGCTGCCGTCAGTATTAGCGGCCCAATTGAGAGACTGGGAAGACAACCGGGCCGCCTTCATGCAGCAGTTGTTGCTGCAACTGGAGCCCGGCTCTCCGAACACATTGCTCATGTGTAGCAAGTAATGTGCAGCAAGGAGGTCGCACCTGTGGTGATAAACGTTTTTGTAGTTGATGACCACGAGCTCGTCAGGCGCGGCCTGGTTGATCTGATCAGCGTCGAAGATGACCTCGCCGTTGTGGGCCAAGCAGGTAGCGTTCATGAAGCACTTCTCAATCTGGCAGAGAATGCGGCTAGGCCTCCACATGTTGCGGTGCTAGATGTGCGTTTGCCAGATGGGAACGGCATCGAACTCTGTCGAGAAATCCGCTCACTTTATTCCAACACGCACGTGCTCATGCTGACCTCGTTCTCCGACGATGAGGCCTTGCTTGGCGCAGTCCTTGGCGGTGCAAGTGGATTCGTTATCAAGGACATCAAGAACCTGGACTTACTAGATGCCATTCGCCAAGTTGCCCAAGGCAAGAGTTTGTTGGACGCTTCGGTTACTTCAACTGTGCGCAATCGACTTCGCGATGCGAGCAACCCGGCTGGAGGCATTCAAGAACTCACTGATCAAGAACGCAAAGTGCTTGAACACATTGGACAGGGATTAACCAACCGCCAAATTGCCAACTCTATGTTTCTCGCCGAGAAGACCGTAAAGAATTACGTCTCATCTCTACTTACCAAATTGAGCCTAGAGCGTAGAACGCAGGCTGCTGCCCTTGCCGTGCGTCTGGGTTTGGGTCGGTCCTAGAACCGCACTTTCCAAAGTGCACGGGTACCACCATGAGAGAGTTTATGGATCTCAAAGCTGCCATTGAGTTTCTCTGCCCTGCCAGCCAAGTTGATAAGGCCGCCTTTTCTCCCACCCTCTTCAAATCCGATTCCGTCATCGATTACTCGCACTTCGCATCCGGAAATCAAAGCCACGATTTGAACCTCCACTTTCCGTGCCTGTGAGTGTTTGATGGCGTTCGACAAGAGCTCACGCACGACCGCAAAGACTTGTTCGGCGATCTCACTCCTAATAACAGTTTCAACCGGCCCAGTGAATTCGCAGGAAATGATAATTGGAGAACTGCTGCGCAACGAACTTATCTCCGCTTGGATCCTTGTGCGCAGACCATGGTCACCATCTTGGGTCTGAAGGGCAAAAACGGAATTGCGAATTTGCTGCATCGTTGAATCCAAATTATCAATCGCCTCCTGAACCCGTTCTAGATCCCGCTGCGGCAATTCAGGATCTTTGATGATCGCCTGCAATGACAAGCCCGTGGCAAATAGTCTTTGTATCACTAGGTCATGCAGATCCTGTGCAATGCGCTCGCGTTCGGCTAGGACTATGACTCGGTGTTGAGCCTCCTGACCCCGCGCACGATCGATGGCAACCCCTGCGGCAGAGGCCAATGCACTCACCAGCTGTTCGTCCTCTTCCGTGAAGTCCTCTCCCCCGTGTTTTTCAGTGAGGTAAAGGCTGCCGAAAATCTCATCGCGTATTCGGATCGGAACGCCAAGAAAAGAGTTCATCGCCGGATGTCCTGCAGGAAAACCAACCGAAGCAGGATGTGACTTGATTGGATTGACGCGCAACGGTGTCGGATGCGTCAACAGATGTCCCAGTAGACCCTTCCCCTCGGGAAAAGTGGGCATCTCATCGGCGGTCTCTTCGCTGATCCCAACGTAGGTGAATTCTTCCAAGGTGCCATCTTTTGCGATGGCACCGAGGGCGCCGTAGGTCGCGCCAGAAATTTCGACTGCGTTCTCTACCAACCGCCGAAGCGATGCTTTTAGATCCTCACCCTTGGCAATATCGATTACTGCTTCCGAGAGTGCGGTCAATCGAGCCGTCATAGAAGAGAGTCTGCCCAATTCCTGCCGTGATTGCGAGTTAGCAAGGTTTCTCTGCACCACGCCTTGCGTAGTGGTACCAGGCGATTGCCGCCGCGTTCAGGGCGAAGATTCCGATTCCCCAGAAGAGGATCGTCGGCGCCATGAACGAGAGCAGAACTCCGAAGAAGAATGGGCCAAACGCTGCTATCGCACCGACCCAACCAATAACACCGCCTGCTTGACGTGGTTCAAATATCATCGGCATCTGCTTGAAAGTGCTGGCATTGCCAACTCCGGTGAAGAAGAAAATAGCGAGCATCCCCCAGAAGAAGACATTGAAATCTGCACTGCTGTGCGGGGATACATGCATTCCGGTGAAGATTGCCGAAAGGCCGATGCCGACGCCTGACACGACGGTGAGTTTTCCGCCTCCTACTCGATCAGAGATCGGCCCGCTTAAAATTCGAGCCGCCGAACCCACCAATGGTCCAAAGAATGCGTACTTCACTGGGTCTGGCGCATTTGCGAATCCACTGAAAAGGGAGTTGGTGAGCAATCCGAATTGAGCGGCAAGACCTGAAAAGGTACCGAAGGTGAGCATGTAGAGACTTGTCATCAACCATGTGTGTTTGTTTCTGAAGATATCGAGCTGGTCTTTCACGCCGCGCGACTTCACCGGCACGCTCTTGAGCATCGTCCACGCGAGAATCACAGCCAAGATCACGAAGGGCAGCCAGATTAGACCGGCGTTCTGATACCAAGTGGATTTGTCGATCCCCTTTGCTTTATTCACAAAATGCTGAGGCGCTCCCAATGTCGAACCGAGCATGGCGCCACCTACGACTAGTGGAGTAACAAATTGGACGAGGCTGACTCCGAAGTTGCCGATACCTGCTTGCACACCAAGAGCCATGCCCTGTTTGGATTTTGGGAAAAAATACGAGGTGCTCGGCATAAAACCGGAGAAGACTCCGCCGCCTATTCCTGAGAGAAACGCCAAAGCCAGAAGGCCCACGTACGGTGTGCTCGGAGTGCGAACTGCAAATGACCAACCAACAAGTGGAAGAACGAGAAGCGCGGTTGAATAAGTCACCAGGCGCCGAGTTCCTAAAAGTGGAGGCATGAACATCCATACAAGACGCAGTCCTCCGCCAGCTAGGCCTGGCATTGCGGCCAGCCAATACAACTCCGGCTTGCTCAGATGAAATCCGATGTTGTTCAATTTTGGCGCCAACGCGGATACGAGGTACCAACTGATAAAGCCAAGAGTCAGAGCATAAGTGGTGACCCAGAGGGTGCGCCAGGCGATCTTCGAATCCCATTTTGACTCCACATTGGGATCCCAATCTTTTAGCCACTCACTTCCAGTCTTCGTCAATGATTGGTCAGCGGCCATTTTAGTTTCCAACTTTCTCTAGGGTTGCGGTATCAATCCGGTTTTCCAATTCAGGACTCGCACGGTGCAACAATCGAATGATCGTGAAATGCATCCACAGACTTGCCACTAATGTTAGGAGAAAGAGAACAATGAAAGTTGATTGCGGGATCCCCGTCCAGCCTTTCACAGAGACAAAGAGAGGTGGCAACAGGAATCCTCCAAGTGCGCCAAGAGTTCCCACCAATCCACCGACTGCACCAACGTCATTGGGGAAATATTCTGGAATGTGTTTGAAAACCGCGGCCTTACCAATTCCCATGGCGCAACCAACGATGAAGAGCAGCAAGGTAAAGGGAACTATTCCGAGTGAGAAGGGAAGTATGTTCGTTGACCCTTGAGCCGTCTCAAGAACTATATGACCAAAGGGGGCTGCCAGCAGCAAGAGTGCGCAGAGCATAGTTCCAAAGGAGGCGTACATAAGTCGACGAGCGCCCATTTTGTCTGACAGATGACCGCCAAATGGACGCAAAAGGGAGGCTGGGAATATGAAGAGCGCGGTGAGAAGCGCTGCATCGTGAAGATTCAGATTGTAGACAGAGACATAATATTTCGGCATCCACGAGGCAAGTGCAACATAGGCGCCAAATACAACGACGTAGTACAAGCTAAATCGCCACACTTGCACGTACTTCAGCGGTGTGAACATTTCCTTGAAAGGCCTTGTTGCTTGAGCGCGAACCGAATCGGCCGGGGTCAGAAGAAGAATCGCTAGCGCCGTAAATACGAGAAGAATCGAATACAGCGCAGGAACAAATCTCCAGCCTCCCGGGATGATTCCCCCAAGGTAGGAGCCACCGATTGTGCCGGCGATGATCGGTGGGCCAATGAATTTGGTTGCGGATGCGCCCACATTGCCTGCACCAAATACGCCGAGTGCGAAACCTTGACGCTTGCGCTCAAACCAATGTGAATTCCAGGCGATGCCGACGCTGAACAAGTTACCTGCAAAACCTACGAGAAAAGCCAGTACGAGGAGCCAATGGTAGTTCAAGGTCATATGAGCAAGCAGATATGCCGGAATGGAAGTGAGGAGCAACATGACAATGGTCACCCGTTTGCCACCGATGCGGTCTGTGAGCACACCTAGAAAGAGGCGCCATATCGATCCGTTGAGGATTGCCACCGATGAGAGCCAGGCCAACTGCGAATCGGAGAGACCGAATTCCTTTTGGATGGGAATTCCGAGAACACCGAACATCAACCACACAGCGAACATAAGCGTGAAAGCGAAGGTAGAAAGTGAGAGAACTCGGGTCGAGCCTTTTGACATCCTCTTCCCTTCCTCGGAGTTGCTGGTGAGAGAAGCCTCTCCGATGTTGCCCCTTCGTAAATAGGGTCTTTGTACCTATATTCAAGAAAGGAGAGAGAGGTGACACTTACTTCATGAGCAAAGTCAAGGAACCGCACTCAGATGTCGAAGATGCTCTCGTAAAATTCGGTCGCTTTTTTTCACGAAATGAAGTTTCAGACGACTTGCGCAGTGTCACCAAGAGCGGTGGTCGCAATAGTGATGTCTTCTACCGAGACCGTTGGAGCCACGACAAAGTTGTCCGTTCTACTCACGGCGTTAACTGCACGGGTTCGTGTTCCTGGAAGGTCTACGTTAAAGACGGAATCATCACGTGGGAGACACAGCAGACTGACTATCCATCTGTCGGTCCAGATTCACCTGAGTACGAACCGCGCGGATGTCCACGCGGCGCAGCATTTTCTTGGTACACCTACTCTCCCACCCGAATTCGCTTCCCCTACATTCGAGGTGTTCTTCTGGAGATGTACCGCGAATCCAAATCACGCCTTGGCGACCCCGTTCTCGCTTGGGCAGATGTCGTTGACAATCCCGAACGACGGAAGAAGTACCACAAGGCGCGTGGCAAGGGCGGATTGGTCCGTGCAAACTGGACTGAGATTTCGGAGATCATTGCGGCTGCCCACGTTCATACAATCAAAAAGTATGGACCCGATCGCGTCTTTGGTTTCTCACCGATTCCTGCGATGTCGATGGCATCTCACGCAGCCGGTGCTCGATTCATCTCGCTCATGGGTGGGTCAATGCTCTCCTTTTATGATTGGTATGCCGATCTTCCTGTTGCATCCCCGCAGGTATTTGGCGATCAGACCGATGTGCCAGAGTCGGCAGACTGGTTCAACTCTTCTTACTTGATCATGTGGGGATCCAACGTGCCGGTAACACGTACCCCCGATGCTCACTTCATGACGGAGGCTCGCTATCGCGGACAGAAAGTCATTGCGATTAGTCCGGATTATGCCGACAACACCAAGTTTGCTGATGAGTGGGTTGCACCCCATCCCGGAACCGATGGCGCACTTGGAATGGCAATGGGACACGTCATCCTTAAAGAATTCTTCGTGGACAAACAAGTACCCCGATTCGTCGATTACGTGAAGAAGTTCACCGACCTTGCCTACTTGGTATCCCTTCGCGAAAA
>JANXZB010000094.1 GCA_025355765.1 Actinomycetes bacterium | reverse complement strand
TTCTTGGCTTGGCTCTACCTGTACTCGTCACCGCTCTTAATCTCTAACCACCAACTAAGAAAAAAAACCCATGAACAACACCATCGAAGAACGAGGAATGCATCGGCAAGAGCAAACACGGCTCTCACTACCGCGATCTCCTGAAACCTTCCCAACAAAGAAGGGGTCAAAGTGGATGAGTACCTGTGTCTCTGCATCAACGAGAAATCGTGTTGCAACCCTCGAACGCGAAGCTCCATTCAATGTTGCTATAGCAAAGGATGCCAATGTTGAGATTCAATATCTTGGCATTGCTCCCCTACCCGAAGGCATCCATGTCCTAGCAGGAGCGACGACAGATTGGATCCTTGGACCAGCCACATTGAAAGACGCAGACTACATTCCACGACAACAACGTCAAACCTTGGAACTGCTCGAAAGTTCGGGTCTGCACATGCCAACTCTCTTCATCGCGCACGAAATCCACAAGGGACAGATCCCCTCAGTTTTGGATGCACCCATGGGATCAATGACATCCGTCTCAAAAGTTGACGCAGAGAAAGCCATCGGGCAGATCCCTCCCCCAGCAGCCACCATCGAGATGGGTGAGAAATTGGCTGAACGCTCTCGTCAAGTTTTCTCAATCCTTGCTAAAACCATTCCAGTGATCGGCACAGTCGTGTCAGCACCTTTTCTAATCGTCGGAGCTGGTTTGGCAGCAGTTTTGGATCCCATCATCTTCGGCGTGATCCCAGCAGTTTCAGCATCGCCCGGGCAACCAGCTGCGTGGTACTTGCTGGCCAGATGGGACTGGTAATTCAAAATGAGGAAATTCGTTGCGCGAATAACAACAACGTCTAACGCGACCAGAGAGACTCTCAAACAGCCATCGATTTCTCTGATGCTACATAGCAGAGCCTTAGCATCTCGGTGTCGAATGGTTGTCCCTGGGTTATTTCACAATCGATTAAAAGAGCGGATAACTACGTACAGAACTGCAGAAAGAAATTGTGGCTGTTCAAGAACGGAAGGAGTGTTCAAATATGAATAAGGAAAGGGTGAATCGGAAAGATCATAAAGAAAGTAAACGCTATTCGGTGATTATCGCCGATCCACCTTGGGACATCCAACAAAAGGGAGCCTATGGAGCCGAGCGCCACTATGGGCTCATGTCTCTTGAACAAATAAAGTCGATGCCGATTGGAGAACTTGCTGCGGAAAATGCTCACTTATGGCTATGGGTAACAAATGCAACGTTGCGTGACGGATACGACGTAATCGAGGCGTGGGGGTTCACTCCCAGGTCGCCTTTGACATGGATCAAGCCGCGATTCACCCTTGGCGTCTATCTTCGAAATGCAACGGAGCATTTGATCCTCGGTACAAAAGGCAAAGCCCCGGTCAAATTCAAAAGTCAGCCGACCTGGATGTTTGCACCGTTACAAGATCATTCTCATAAACCCGAGGAGCAATACGCAGTTATTGATCGAGTCTCCGGTGATGGACCGAAGCTTGAACTATTCGCTCGTCGTCGGCAACCCGGATGGGATGTATGGGGTAATCAAATCGAGTCTGATATTGAAATTCCGGGCTTTCCAATTCCAAATGGACCTGGGTCTCGACAACGAAAGGATTCGTGATGTTTGATGAAGAACGATTCCTCGAACTCCCTAATCAATCGCGCATTGCATGGAGCGCTCGTCCTGTTTGGGATCGCAAGCCTCCTGTGGGCGGTCGTGGAAATCGTCCGGCGCATCTGGATTTCGTTAGCCGTCATCACACTCACCGCGATAGCAATCATGGTGGCTACAACTCTCATCATTCGTTGGCGCAATCAAAATCGAATGTAGAAATAATGGAAAAGCGCAGAGGTACACGATGAGTCGCAAAAGAACGGGGCGTAACAGAGGACGCCCGGCCCGCTCGATGCATTTCACTCTGCGTCCGATTCCGCGTGCGACACCCGATCCGAGAAAACTAGGTCGCGCATTCTTGGCACTTGCCATCCACAAGGGGAATTTAAAAGTTGATCAATCCGCGTTACCAAAGGAGAGCCTCAATGGGACGTCGTAGTAGCCCGCCTTGGGTATGGCATCAGATTTGGTGGCCGAGGCCATTCACTCCCGAACTCGCTCTTGAGTTGCTTGATCGCATTGCAGCAGACAGGCAATTGGGAGGCGTGGTCTTTGAGGCACGTGCATCTGGGGGTCAGATCACTTACTTCGTTGCAGGACATAAGCAACGGGTCGCGGCGATCCTTTTCATCATTTCCTCACTGGTGCCCGATGCGCGTATACGAACAACGACATCGGACTCTAGAAAGGTCATCTCTTTCGCTGGTCGGTTAAAGGTGTCACATCCTTCGTTGGCACTCAATGTAGACCGCGTCACGGCAATCACTCGCGCGGTATTGGCAGGATTGGCAACCGCCACTAGGAAAGATGAAACCGTAGTTCTTCAAGTAGTTATTGGTTCTCGGCTTTCACCGAGGTTTGTGAATCCCGATGCAATCGATCCAACGCAGCGGTGGTTTGATCTCATCCTGAACGGAGTGCAACAAGCGAACACGGATGCTCGCACCAGTATGAAAACTCGGGTCTCTCTCCACGGTTTTAAGGCGACGATTCGCGTGGGCTCTCTAGCGGATTCGCCGGGCAGAAAACGCGAACTTACTGCTGCTGTCCTCGGCGGTCTACGTGTAGCTCAAGCCGCTGGCGTCAGAATCAATTTTGCACATGATTATGAACCTCACATCATTCAAGCATCAATGCCGTGGCGATGGCCACTCCGATTTTCTTCGCGCGAATTGGTCTCTCTGATGGGATGGCCGCTGGACAAAACTGGAACCGAGATGCTGCCCGGGCATCCACCTATTCACCCCAAAGTGATTGCACCGCCTCGTGAATTAGTATCGACGAGGCGACCTTTTGCTGAAACGACCGCACCTGGAGTGGACATCCAATTCGGGATCGCGGCTCAGGACTCTCTTCAACACACCATCTTGTTGGGTCCTACCGCTTCAGGAAAATCTACGGCGATGTTGGCACTTATTCTAGATGCCATTCGTTCTGGTCGCGGCGTGTTGGTCATCGACCCGAAGACCGATTTGGTTAATGACGTACTTGCTCGAGTGCCAGAGGAGAGAGTCGGCGATGTTGTAGTAATCGACCCAACCGATACCAAACCAGTTGGCTTGAATCCATTACGAGGGGCTGGCCGTAACGCAACTTTAATTGCCGATTCTATGTTGGCTGTTTTCAAAGAGCTCAGTGGGGATTCATGGGGTCCTCGAACTGAAGATGTCCTGATGAGTGCGCTGATGACTTTAGCCCTGCATAAAGATGCCACGCTAACCATGTTGCCATCACTTCTTACAGATGAACGATTTAGAAAAAAGATCATCAAAGGCATTGATGACCATTTTGGACTCAGTAGTTTTTGGGCGAGTTATGAAGCTATGAGCGTTGCACAGCGGGCTCAAGTCATCGCTCCAACTATGACACGATTGCGTCAATTTCTTCTCAGGCCGCAACTTCGAGCAGTTCTCGGACAGGCCGATCCAAAATTCGAACTTGGTGATTTGTTTACAAAAAATAAGATTGTGCTTGTTTCCCTCAATCGGGGCCTTATCGGGGCCGAGAGCGCTCGACTGCTCGGATCGCTCGTTGTTAGCCAGCTGTGGCCCCTCATTCTGGCTCGAGCGGGGCTTCCACCTGAACGTCGCCGAATCGTGAACATCTTTATTGACGAAGTGCAGGATTACCTAGCGTTGCCTACCGACCTTGAAGATGCTTTAAGTCAATCTCGAAGTCTGGGGGCGGGCTTCACTCTGGCCCATCAATACAGGCGACAACTTCCCTCGGGATTGCGATCGGGAATCGATGCCAATGCGCGTAACAAGATTATTTTTGGTCTCAACGCAGAAGACGCGCAAGATCTGGCAAAGCAAGCACCACAACTTGAATCACTGGACTTTATCCTTTTACCTCGGTTTGGAATTTACACATCACTCATTCAAAACGGATCCCAAACCGGATTGTTCTCTGCTCGAACACTTCCACCTGAAACTCCTGTGCGCGAGCCGGTTTCGTTACGTGCTAACTCTGCTCATCTTTACGGACGCGATGCTTCAGAAGTCGAAGCTGATGTACTTCGAAAGATTGGAGTAACCAATCCCGGTTCAAGTGAATTAAAAGAACCCGATGAGTCGATAGGTCGAAGATCATCAGGGGGAAGTGTCCAATGATGCAAACCAAAATCGCTTTTCAGATCGGTCGTCAGATCGGGTTGAGTGGAACCCCCGAAGTTGCGCCATATTCCGCGCTCATTGCCTTAGGGGTGGATAAGACTGGACACCCTTATCAGGGTGTAACCTCTTCCAATCGTCGGAGTAGATCCGTCATCGGGCACCAACTATGAAGCCACCAAGCATGATCGACATTAACGAAAGACTCAGTGAACGAGACTGGCAAATCTTGGTAACTGTGAAGGCCTTCAAGTACCTAACAACTCGCCAGCTCTCTCGTCAGCATTTCGGACTAAAGATTCCGCAACGTGCAATTCCTCGTACTGCAAATCACTCACTTGCCCGCCTTAGAGAACTTGGGCTTCTAAGCAATCTAGATCGGCGAATCGGTGGTGTTCGAGCGGGGTCCGGCGGTCACGTCTGGCAAATCACTGACCTTGCCTACCGATTGTTGTGCACGCACTTTCATGAACCCATAAGCAAGAGAGTGCGAGCAATTGAACCAAGTACGACATTCCTTGATCACATACTTGCGATTGCGGAGGTGGTCTTGACGCTTCAAGAGGCAACGCGAGATGGGTCAGTGAAGTTGACCCGCATTCAACTTGAGCCAACCTGTTGGCGAAATTATCTAGGCAACGGTGGTGAAACCAGATGGCTAAAACCCGACTTAAATGCAGTGACTAAATCTGGTGACTTTGAGGACCACTGGTTTCTTGAAGTCGATCGAGCTACGGAACCACCGGGCCGAATCATTCGGAAGTGCCTTGAGTACATTGAGTACCGCCGTACCGGGAAAGAACAATCCGCCGAAGGTTTGTTTCCAGCCGTCGTTTGGATTGTTCCAAACGAGAATCGACGAGAACAACTCCTTCGGCGAATAGCCAGTGAAACACTGCTCGATCAACGTCTTTTTGAGGTCATTACTCTTGATGAACTTCGATCCCTTGTTCTCCTTGGCCACTCAGAATTCAAAAGTCAGAATCGTGCACCCTTGGCGGAGAAGAGCTCATGAACAATCCTCTCCCAAAGACACAAATAGAAAGTACTCCATACGGTGAGAATGGACTGGACTTTTCGGCCAAAGAGAGCGTTAATGACAGTGACTCAGAGAAAGGAGAATCGCAAATGACCCAAGCACAGCAAACGTACAGCCCCCCAAAACTAGATGTTCTCGCAGAAGCTATGACTCCCAAAGTTGCAGTGAGTTATTTGCGTGTATCCACACGCGATCAGGCGTTCCGTGGGGACGGTGACAACGAAGGTTTTTCTATTCCAGCGCAACGCGAAGCTAATCGATACAAGGCACTAAGCATGGGAGCCCTCGTCGTCAAGGAGTTTGTGGATAGGGGTGCTTCTGCCCGATCGGCAAACAGGCCCGAGCTTCAACTGATGCTTGAATACCTTACTGAACATGATGTCGACTATGTAATCGTGCATAAACTAGATCGTCTTGCGAGAAATCGTTCCGATGACGTGGAGATCACCAAATCACTGGAAGCGTCAAACGTTCGTCTTGTTTCAACAACCGAGTCGATCGATCAAACCCCATCGGGAATGTTGCTGCACGGAATTATGTCTAGCATCGCCGAGTTCTACTCGCGAAACCTAGCCGCCGAAGTCATGAAAGGAATGACGCAAAAAGCACGATCGGGTGGAACAGTGGGCAGAGCGCCAATTGGCTACCGCAATTTCCGAACCACTGATGGTGAAGGACGCGAGTCACGAACGGTCGTAATAGATGACGAACGCGCACCAATGATTAAAAAGGCATTTGAACTTTATGCCACTGGTGACTGGACCATTTCAAATCTCGCCGATTACCTAAATCAGCGAGGGCTCACAACGGTCTCGACGCCGAAATTAGCATCCAAACCCATACTAGAGGGACTTCTTCACAAAGTGCTGATCAATCCCTACTACAAAGGTCAGACTAAATTCCAAGGTGTTGAGTATGAGGGCCGACATGAAGCTCTGGTGGATGAGTTGACTTGGCAGCGAGTCCAAAATGTTCTCGCTTCACATGTCAATGGTGAACGATTACGGAAGCACCCACACTTTCTTAAGAGCACGGTGTTCTGTGGTCAATGCGGAGAGCGTTTGCTAGTGCAACATTCAACTTCGGGAACTGGTGTGGTGTACCCCTATTTCTACTGTTCAGGCCGCCAGTCGAAGAGGACGAAGTGCGATCAGAAAGCCGTACTCATTTATGAAGTTGAACAGAAACTCGTAGATCACTATCTTCAAATCCAACTTGAACAGTCTTTTCGCAGCTCTGTTGAAAAAATGATTCGAGAAGAATTTCAGAAAACCAAAGCTCAAAACGAGGGCGAACTGCAGGCCTTAAAACGTGAAAGAGAGAAACTAGAGCGCCAACGAGAAAAACTCTTGGAGGCACATTATGCAAATGCTATTCCCGTAGATCTTCTTGGCCGTGAGCAGGAGCGAATCGGTAAAGCAATACAACAAATTGACTCCCAACTTAAAGCCCAACTAACAGAATTCGAATTAGTAAATCAAAATCTAAAGTTGGCTCTTGATTTAACGGTTGATTGCGGCGGCGCCTACAGAAATGCCCCGGAATCCATTAAACGAATGTTCAATCAGGCATTCTTTGAAAAGGTGTTGGTCGTTCAAAAAGATGATGATCCTGGCGAGATTCGGATTGAAACCAAACTTCGAGAACCATTCGAAACCTTACTTGGTAGTGAAATAAAAAACCGTGTGTCAAAAATTCGCCAAATAACAGAAATGAAAATCAAATCGGCGTATAACTGTGCACTTAGTTTTAATACCACGCTTTTGGTGGAGCTGAGGGGATTTGAACCCCTGACCCCCTGCATGCCATGCAGGTGCGCTACCAGCTGCGCCACAGCCCCGAAAACTTCGGATTTCTTACGGGTGCGACCTTATCGCACCCTCGGGATAGAAATGGAATCGGCCCTCATCAGGCGTTCGGCTCGGCCCCACTCTCCTCGCCATAAATAGGCTCGGGAATCGATCCTGCGTTATGTTCAACAAGGTGCCATCCGCGTGGATTTCTTTGAACGATCGACCAAGCGGCGTTGGAAAGTCCACCGATAACCCCCCAATGGGATTGCGGCAATTCCAGTAAATGACCAAGAACGCAACGTGCGGTGCCACCGTGAGTTGCAACAACGAGAGTCTGCCCTTCGCCGCCATTTGCAAGTGCGCGATTAATAGCGGCCACAGCACGCAGAGCAACTTCTGTCCGTCGTTCCCCTGTGTCACCGGCTGGGTTATTATCGCCGTCAATCCATCGAACGAAATTTGCCCAATCCTCTGCGCGATTCTCTAGGCCAGTTTTTCCTTCCCAGTTTCCACCGTTGGTCTCGCGAAGTTCGACATCGATTTCAACAGGAAGATTTACAAGCTTTGCTAGTTCATCAGCAGTTGTACGTGCGCGCTGGAGATCGCTGGAAATAATCTTTGTCGGCTCCATTGCCGCGAGCAATCGCGCGGCGTGCTGTGCCTGATAAATGCCGACCTCATTTAGCGGGATGTCAGAGTGTCCTTGAAAGCGATTGAGGATGTTCCAATCGGTCTGACCGTGGCGCCAAAGGACGATGCGATTTCTCTTAGGCACGGTTGCTGGCGTCCCCCACTGCATCTAGTGGAATTGTGGGACAGTCATTCCAGAGGCGATCAAGCATGTAGTAACGGCGCAATTCATCCGTTTGAATGTGAACGACGAGGTCGCTGTAATCAATGAGAATCCACTCTGGGCCATCTTCACGTCGGGCAGGTTTTTGTCCAACTTCGTGAAGTTTGCGTTCGACTTCATCGGCAATGGCTTGGATCTGCGGAGTGTTCTGGCCACTCGCGATGAGAAAGACTTCGCACAGGACAAGCTGATCCGACATGTCGATCGCGACAAGATCATGACCAAGTTTGTCCATAGCTGCATGCCCCGCAATCTGAGTAATCACGAGTGCTTCTTTACTTGCGGGCATAGAGGTTTCTCTCTTTGATGTAGGCCTTGATTGATTCCGGAAGATACTTTATCTCTGTTGCACCGGATTGAATTTGCCCGCGGATTTCGGTTGCCGAAACTGGAAGCGCATCTATGTTGAAGCCATCCCCGTCACGGGCTATAACTAGGATTTCAATGAGCCCATGAAGTTCTGCGCTTCTGTGCCATTGCGCGAAATGTGTGTATGCATCCGACCCGATGATCAATATCCATTTCGCATCAGGCTGCAAAGCCTGCAATTCGTGAACAGTATCGATTGTGTACGTCGGACCAGCGCGATGGACTTCGGTATCACTAACTTTCACGTGCGATCGAATATTTTCAGGAAGTCCGCTAACCGCCAATTTCGTCATTGCCAGACGATCCTCGCCGGAGGCATGCGGTGCATGATCACGTAGCCACGGCTCGCCAGTGGGAACGAGGATTAATTCATCAACAATTCCGAGTGAAAACAATTGCTCGATCAGATGGAGATGGCCCATATGGATCGGGTCGAATGTCCCGCCATAGAGACCTACGCGTGGAGGACTAGACAATTAATCCCGGTCGAGTCGAAGGACTAAATACAGCAGAACGGCAAGAGTTCCGAATGCGAAAAGGCCAAAAAAGACGGGGGGCGCAGGGAGTTTGCGAACCACTTCGCCGGCAAGTGAAATCATGCGGGTAGCCTATCGGAGATGGGCTTTTATTTGCCAACCAACAACTTCTTGAACGCGGCCTCGTCGATAACGCGAACGCCCAATTCCTGTGCTTTCGCCAATTTCGAGCCTGGATCGGCCCCTATCAATACATAACTGGTCTTTCCAGAAACCGAACTTGAAACCTTTCCGCCGTGGGCCAAAATCGTTTCGCTAATTTCATCGCGCGAATACGACTCAAGAGATCCGGTAACTACGAATGTCAATCCCGCTAAAGATTGCGTTGCCGATTTAGTGGATTGGTATTGCATGGTGACTCCAGCTTTTCGCCACTTTGCGACGATGTCCTTGTGCCACTTTATGTGGAACCATTCGATGATCGAATCGGCGATGACGACGCCAACTCCCTCAACTTCTGCCAATTCAGGTGCCGATGCTTTTTGGATTGCATCCATGCTTCCCAGCGAACTTGCCAGGGCTTGGGCCGCGGTTGGACCGACATGGCGAATCGAGAGTGCAACTAGTACTCGCCAAAGTGGACGAGATTTGCCCTCCTCAAGGGCCGCAAGAAGTTTGCTCGCGTTGGCCGCCGGCGTGCCATCCTTTTTCTGGAAGAAGGAAGACTTCGAAAGTTTCCCAGCATCGAGAGAAAAGAGATCGGATTCATCGGAAATTATCTGGTCACTCAGCAAAGCAATTGCTGCCTCATACCCGAGCACATCAATATCGAGTGCGGCACGCGAGCCAATATAGAAGATGCGCTCACGTAGTTGCGCTGAGCAGAATTGAGTATTCGGGCAGCGAATATCGATGTCGCCTTCTGAAATCGCACGTAACTCACTTCCGCATTCGGGACAATTAGTCGGCATAACAAAAGCTTGCTCCCTGCCCGTGCGACGTTCGATGACGGGGCCAAGGACTTCGGGAATAACATCACCAGCCTTTCGAATGACGACGAAATCTCCAATCAAAATCCCTTTGCGCTCAACCTCTTGTGAATTGTGCAGCGTCGCATTTGTCACCATTGACCCTGCGACTTTCACGGGCTCCATGAATGCAAACGGCGTTACTCGCCCCGTGCGCCCGACACTCACCTTGATATCAAGGAGTTGGGTCACGACTTCCTCGGGCGGGTACTTGTAAGCAATCGCCCACTTAGGTGCGCGCGATGTGAAACCAAGTGCGTTCTGTTCGGAGAAAGAATTGATCTTGATAACTACTCCGTCGATTTCGTGTTCGATATCGTGGCGGTGCGTGTCGTAATTCGAGATGAATTCCAGAATTTCAGACTTCTTCGTGAA
>JANXZB010000080.1 GCA_025355765.1 Actinomycetes bacterium | reverse complement strand
AACAGAATGACAACTGGCGCGTTGCACGCATTGATGGAGTTCAAGATTTCTATCCCCGATGACGTAAGCCTGGTCGGTTTCGATGATCTTCCATGGGCCGACATCGTCAGCCCTGGCATCACCACTGTGCGCCAGCCAAGTTATGAGATGGGCACCGCAGCTGCAAGGAGACTGATCGAGCGATTGGAAGGCGATGATTCTGCGCCGCAGACAATCGTTTTTGATCCCGAATTGATCGTGCGCGGAAGTTCAGTGAAGGCACGGACAGTGCGCGCACCGCTAAAGAGAAAAACAGTTTAATAAATACTAAAACCCCAAGAAATTAATCTCGGGGTTCTAGATATGCAACTCTTTGGATAGAACTATTTGCGTTTCTGACCGAACGAATGAATTTTAACATGAAATTGGATTCATATCTCTGACTTGTTCATATAATTTAAGTAACTCTCTGTGACTTCGCGCGAGAAAGTTTTACACAACTGATTCCATAACATTTATGTCGAAATGCGTGCCCAACTATTTTGCGAGCGTGCCCCTGTAGCTCAATGGATAGAGCGCGTTTTTGACCGAAACCGAGGTTGCGGGTTCGAATCCCGTCAGGGGCACGCTAGGCACAACCTCAAGGAGGACCTCATTCATAATCTGAGTGGGGTCTTCCGTATTTAGTTGCAAAACGCGCTTTAGGAGCGGGCGAAAGCCAACAGAGCAGCATAATCGTGTCGATCAGCGGCCCTAAGCGCTTGGATGTAAAGCTGTCGGGCATGACGGCCGTTTCCATTTACGAATGGATGTATTGCTACAAGGCGGTGGTGAAATCTGACTGCTATCTCGTCGTTGCTCCAACGTTCTGGGCCACGATCTTCTATTTGAGTCTGCGTGTCATGAAGAAGCGAATCGAGACTTACGGGGATGTAAGACCACAAGATTCCGATATTTTTATTGCTCCGCCGGAACTTTCCCGCCCACTTCCATACTCGGTCAAACATTTTTCGATGAATGAGTTGGATCCGCTTTGTTGTCAGTAGTTCCTTGACCTTCATTCGTGACCCATCGAGCCACACTGTTGCGGCCAAAATGTTTAATTGCTCCTCTTCGTTCAGTTGGCTTCGGGTGGTAATCGTCCTAGGTATCAATTGCTCCTTTTCTTCCTCGTCTAGACGAGTCGACCCCGATGGTCCATCGAAAATATCCTCAATTTTCATTTGAGGATATTTTCGAATCGGCTCGCCAGATCAACGGCGAATCCTCGAATTCCTTTAAGAGCTCCGCATAAAGAGATTGCCTGAGTTCAGCTTCTTGATCTTCGAGTTTCATGGAGTGAGAAACCTTCTTCATCTTTTCAGCGACTACTTTCTTCAACTGCTGCTGGACAAAATCTTCCAAACTCGATTTTGGAATCAATGCGTAAACGAATGTGCAGTCCATTGCTTCGGCAGCCTTCTTTAAAGAATCCATCTGGGCGCGACCATTGAGTTCTGACTTTTCAAGAGTGAGCACAGATTGAGCGGCTATTCCCAATCGATCCCCTAGGTCGGCAGCGCTCATCCCCAGCGACTCTCGAATGGATTTGATCCATCCCTGGGATGGGACTTTGAAGGAGGTGAAGGCCTGCATGGCCTGGAACCGATCATCGAGAATTCGACGATCGCGCTTTCTGAATGTTCGCTTCATGGCTTCTCCTTCTTTGACATGTTATAACCTGTTTTTTAATCTATAAAAAACATACTACAGTATGTCAATTAATAAGGGACTACCGAACGCTCCTCAAGACCGCCGTGACCTTGCCAAGAATCTCGCAGTTATCGCCGTCAATAGGCGCGAAAGAATCATTAGCCGGCAGCAACCAGATATGACCGTCCTTCATGGAGAAAGTCTTAACCGTCGCCTCGCCATCGATCATCGCGGCAACGATCTCGCCCTTCTCGCAGCCTTTCTGACTGCGGATAACGACAAAGTCTCCATCGCAGATGGCCGAATCAATCATGGAATCGCCCTTGACCTTGAGCATGAAGAGCTCGCCTTGGCCGACGATGGATTCGGGAAGGGGGAAGGTCTCCTCGATAGCCTGCTCGGCCAAAATTGGGCCACCAGCTGCGATCTGACCAAGCAGGGGAACCATGCGGGTCTTATCCGCGGGGGCGATTTCGGAAGGTTCTCCGGGTAGGAGGACTTCCAGGGCTCGGCCGCGGGTGGGGTCGCGGCGGATGAAGCCTTTCTTCTCCAAGGCCTGGAGCTGGTATTGAACTGAGGCGGGGGAGGCAAGGCCCGCGGCGGCGCCGATCTCACGCATGCTGGGCGGGTAGCCGTTGGTGACCAGGGCTGCCTTGATGGCCTGAAGGATCTTGAGCTGTCGCGTGGTCAGCCCATGTTCATCGGCGGGGCCATCTGGTAATTCGGTGATGACATCTGCAGGTTTGCTCGTCTTAGTCATGGTTTTAAGGGTAGAGGAAGTTCACCCAATATTCAAACATCTGTTCGAATTTATCTTGCGTTTTGTCGGTGGGGTGGGGTATAAATGTCCTATCGAACAAACGTTCGAAAAGGAGTGAAGACCATGAGCGCAATCGCACTGCAGTATCCGTCCCTTCCTCGACTGGGCCGTCGTGGTCGGTTGGCGCGCTTCCTCGTGGTTCTATCACTGACCGTTGTACTCGGTGCTGGCTTTGCGATGAAGGCCGGCGCTGGATCCTCAGTCACCCACGCGCCCAAGTCATACGTCAGCATGGTTGTAGCCCCTGGCGAGAGCCTCTGGTCGATCGCCTCACTCGCAGCTGGAACTGGCGATGTGCGGGCAATGGTCGATGAGATCATCTCGATCAATTCTCTTTCCTCGCCAGATGTGGCTGCTGGCCAATCACTACAGGTGCCGGCCTAATTCGTTGATACACCGAATCTGCTAGCCTTGACTTATGAAGGCTAAGGTAAAGGCTAAGCAAGCAGCGGTTCCTCCGATGAAAACACGGAAGGGTCGTACTACAAGCACACGTCTGAGTGCCAAGAATCAAATCACTTTGCCGGTGGACATTATTAGGAAAGCAGGATTCAAAGTGGGTGACACTATAAATTGCCGTGTGAACGAGGATGGAAGGATCGAACTCTTTGCTCCCCAAAATCGAATTATGAGTCTTTTTGGCGCTGGGAACGGGATTTATGATAACTATGATTTTGCCGCGGAAAGAGCCGATGCATGGCCCGAATAGTCCTTGACTCCTCGGTTCTTATCTCAATTTATTATGAGGGCGATGTTCACTCCGAAATCGTAAGAAAATACATGGCTAGCAAGGAGAATGAGTATCTGATTTCAACAATATCGTTAGCAGAAACTTTGACCCATGCCGCAGTCAAGGGGCCGGAGACCCTCGAAAAAATGGTTGATCGAATTCGCATGGCCGTAACGGAGATTTTCGGTGTAAATCAAGAAATTGCCATTGCCGCTGCGTTGGTTCGTGCCCGTACAGCGATCACTATGCCAGATGCGATTATTAGCGCGACGGCAACTTTGGTTGGTGCCGAGCTTTGGACATTGGATCAGAAGTTGGCGAAGGCGCATAGAGGGGCAGTTTTAATCGCTTAAAAGCTCATTTTTACTGGGCGAGTTGTATGTCAGTTCTCACCAATATCTCACTCTGGTTTCGTTAAGTGACCTCATGAATTCATATTCCACTATTCGAAAAATTCCTCTTCTCTCGTTGGCTCTCGCTTTGGCCGTATTTGGATCAGTGCCTGCCTCTTTCGCGGCCGCGAAGGCGACACCTAAGCCCACCGTTAAAGGTTTGGCTAAATCCACCGCTGAGCCCAACTCTAAAATCACGGCGTTGCCGAAGACCCCAACTCGGCGAGACGGTGGATTGGCCGATGGCGGCAGAGGCGGACTTTTCGCAAACCTTACGACTTCGCAGAGATCGTGCTTGGTGAAAAACGGAGTAACGCTCCCCGCGCCTCGCGCCCGATCGTCATCGGCTCGGCCAACACCCAATCCTTCGCGCTCGCCGGGCGGTTTTGGTGCAGGGGGAGCATTGAACAATCCCAAAGCAACCGCGGCGTTCAAGAAGTGCGGGGTTGTGTTGCCAATAGGGGGCTTTGGCGGCCAGTTTAATTCCGCGAAATTTCAAGCATTCGAAAAATGCATGACTAAGGCGGGATTCCAATCCTCTGGTGGTTTTGGTCGCTATGACCAATCTGATCCCTCGACGGTTGCGGCTCTTATCAAGTGCCAAAAGTCATCCGGATTCACTTTGCCGAAGCCGGGCCAGCCAGGATCGAACAACTGATGTTCCGCCGTCGAAATATCATCCTTAACTCCGTATTGATTGTTGCACTTGGCGCGATTGGATTCTTCGGCTGGCACACTCTTTACCCGCCTGCTGTAGCTGCGAGCGAGCGAACTGCAACTGTCAGCGTTCAAAATGTCTCGACCTCAGTGAGTGCGACCGGAAGCGTGCAGACCTCCTCTGATGTTGGGTTGAATTTCGGGACCAGCGGGATAGTCCGATCTATAAATGTGGCAGTAGGTGACAACGTGAGAAAAGGTCAGTTGCTTGCGACGGTAGATGATCGCGCCGCGCAACTGGCTGCACTTCAGGCACAGGCATCCGAGAAGAGTTCTGAAGTTTCGGTGGCAAATGCAAAAGTCGGCGTTCAGAACGCAACCGTCGGCGTGCAAAACGCTCAACTTGCGATAACCCAAGGTGCTCAGAATTCGCAGACCACTTTGGCAAACGACGACCAGGCAATTATCAACGCCCAAAATGCGTTGGCGAAATTGCAGGCCGGACCCACGGCGGCGACGCTGGCCCAACAGGCCCAACAAGTGGTGGTGCAGAACCAAGCCATTAATACCGCCGATGCGGCCCTGACCAATGCGCAAACGGCTTATATGCAAACGCAGACGACGATTGCCCTGAACCTCGTTAGCTACAACACCTCGGTCGACCGAACTTCCACCGATTACAACGCTAAATGTACGACGCAGGGATTGAACGCCACAGATTGTGCTGCAAGTACCTTGTCAAGTGTTCAGACCGCCTACCGTGCCTGGCAAGATGCTTTGCAGGCCAAAGTGGTGGGCTTGGCCAAGGACGCTCAATCTTTAGCGAACGCTCAAACTTCTGTCGACAATGCAAGTCGCGGCCTGTTAAGTGCCCGGCAAGCACTAGATACTTTGAAAGCCCAGCAGGCTGTTGCCAATCAACCTGCGGCGCAGGTTGACATTGATACAGCGAACGCAGGGATTACAACAGCGCAACGAGCCAAGGACAATGCAGCGGTACTTGCAAATCAGCAAGCCGAGCAAGTTGCCAGGTCGTTGACCACGGCGCAAGGTTCTTTGACCACGGCGCAAGGTTCTTCCATCAATGCGCAGGAATCTCTTGTTCTTGCAAAGGCGACTTTGGCAAACGCGCAGACCAACTTAGCAAACACGCGACTTTATTCTCCGGTCTCAGCGACAGTTGCAGCGATTGCCAACGAGGTCGGAGTCAACGCTGGCAGCACCGCGGCAGGATCAAGCGGTGCCACTGGATTCATAGTCCTAACCAACCTGTCAGGCTTGCAGGTGAAGGCATCTTTTGCTGAAGCCGACATCGTCTCGCTCAAGGCAGGACAGGCGGCAACATTCACCTTCGATGCGATAGCCAATGCAACTGCGCAAGGAACTGTCTTGTCGATCGCGCCCTTGAGTAACTCATCAAGTGGAAGCGTCACTACATATACGGTGACTTTCTCACTTGATAGCGCCCCAGCTGAAGTGAAACCAGGCATGACGGCGCAAGCAACTGTTGTCACGGCTAACGCCCAGGCAGTCTTGGCTGTTACATCGAGTGCGCTGACGCAACGCGGCGGGACTTACTTCGTCACGATGAAGCCGACCAAAGTCGGAGTTGCTGGCGTTCGTAAAGCAGTCACAGTTGGCCTGAAAGGCGACTCGGCTACTGAAATTACCAGCGGTTTGAAGGCCGGGGACCAAGTAGTCCTCCGAACGACAACGTCCTCCTCATCAGCGGCGAATAACGGCTTCCCAGGTGGTGGAGTTCCGGGCGCCGGATTTGCCGGCGCGGCTCGAGGAAATGGCTGATGCCCACCGCGGAAGCGATTCCTAAAACCTTGGTTGTGAAGGTTGAAGGCGTCACCAAGGTCTACGGCGCTGGTGAGACTGCGGTGCACGCACTTCGCGGGGTCTCCCTCGAAATCGAGCAGGGCGAGTTCGTCGCGATCATGGGGGCTTCGGGTTCGGGAAAATCAACGTTGATGAATATTTTGGGATGCCTGGATATTCCCACGGAGGGTGATTACTGGATCCGCGATCTCAATGTCGCCGAGCTTGATGAAGAGCAATTAGCCGTGGTGCGCTCGCAGTTGATCGGTTTCGTATTTCAATCTTTCAACCTCATCCCAAGAACTACGGCGGCCAACAATGTGGAATTACCTCTGGCCTATCAAGGGGTCTCTCTGCATAACCGACGCGTGAGGGCGCGTGAGGCGTTGGCCGCCGTTGGGTTGGCCGATCGGGGCGAGCACGAACCACAGGAACTCTCCGGCGGTCAGCAGCAGCGCGTTGCAATCGCGCGGGCGCTGGTGACAAAGCCGGCGATGCTCTTAGCCGATGAGCCAACGGGTGCACTGGATACACAATCCACCAAAGAGATTCTCGAACTACTTCATGAGATTAACCGAGGCGGTTCCACCGTCATCGTCATCACGCACGAAGAAGAAGTGGCACGCGCGGCACGACGGATAATCCGATTGCGCGATGGTCATGTAGTGGAAGACAGCGCATGGGTGGCCTAGGACTACGCGAAGTCTGGCGCTTTGCCTGGCGCGGAATAACTGCAAACCGGATGCGGTCGAGCCTGACAGTTCTTGGCGTGCTCATCGGCGTCTCATCTGTCATTGTCCTGACGGCCGTTGGGACGGGCTCGGCTGTATCCGTGCAGAAAAGTATTGAAAAACTTGGCACGAATTCGATCACGGTATCGGCACTTGGGGGTGGGCGATTTTCTAGGTCGGCGAACTCGAATGCCAAGCAACTCACAGTCAAGGACGCACTCGCTCTCAATGATTCGGTGAAGGCGCCTGATGTAAAGAGCGCGGCACCAGTGTTGCAAGCAAGTGCCACGTGCACCTATGGCAATCTCTCATCGACTCCGCAGAGCATCGTCGGAACCTGGCCCTCCTACTTCGAAGCATCAAATAGCCCGGTGGATAAGGGTACCTATTGGACTGCAGATGATGTTGTTGCTGGCCGACCCGTTGCAGTCATTGGAACAACCGTTGCTACAGATCTTTTCGGAACTGACAGCGCCGTGGGTCAAGTCATTCGCTGTCACGGACAGTCGATAACTGTCGTTGGTGTCATGAAGACCAAGGGCACGACGGGATTCCAAGACGCAGATAGCGTCGTGATTTCTCCGATTACCTTTATCCAGCGATCTATGACGGGATACGGCTCCATCAGCAGTATTCAAGT
>JANXZB010000027.1 GCA_025355765.1 Actinomycetes bacterium | reverse complement strand
GGCCCTGCCGCGTACAACAACATGATCCCGTCATCAGGTAAACGCCGAGGCGGCACCCAATCCATCACAAGCAAGCGACCAACTTCGACATCAATGCCGAGCTCTTCTCGACATTCGCGAGCAACGGCATCTCGCGGAGGCTCTCCCAATTCGACCAGGCCGCCGGGAACTTCCCAATTCGATTTGTACGTGGGTTCCACCAAGAGAACTCGCATCTGATCGTCAACTGCGACTATTCCAGCGCCAATACGTTTACGAGGCATTGATGCGACATCATTGCTCACCCGGTGTAGTACTTATCTATCTCAGAGATGGACTTATCCAGAAGTTCGATTCCCAACTTGGCATCGGCCTCTGAAACGTTGCATGGTGGAACCAGTTGCAAACGATTGAAGTTTGCAAACGGCATCAAGCCATTCTTTCTACATGCGGCAACGAGTTCGTTCATTGCAGGACTCGATGCGCCGTAGGGAGCAAGGGGAGCGCGCGTCTGGCGGTTGGAGACGAAATCCATGCTCCAGAAGACGCCCTTGCCTCGGATATCCCCGATGACCATATGTTTCTTTGCCAACTCGTGAAAACCAGGACCTAAGATCGTGGCGCCGATATGTGCGGCGTTTTCGACCATCTTCTCCTCTTTCATTGCATCAATCGTGGCGACAGCAGCAGCGCATGCAATTGGATGCCCTGAGTAAGTAAGTCCGCCCGGAAAGGCGCGATCGTTGAAGGTCTTCACGATTTCATCAGATATGACAACGCCGCCTAGGGGGATGTATCCGGAGGTGACACCTTTTGCGAATGTGATCAGATCTGGCACGGAGTTTGAATGTTGGAACGCGAACCATTTGCCCGATCGGCCAAAGCCGGACATGACCTCGTCTGCGATCCAGAGGATGCCATATTTGTCGCAGAGCGCGCGAACACCATCTAGATATCCGGCTGGTGGCACCAGTACGCCCGCTGTGCCCGGAATGCTTTCAAGCATGACGGCCGCAATAGTGCTTGGGCCTTCGAAAATGATTGTCTGCTCGAGGTGTTCAAGTGCCCGCGAACATTCTTCTTCTTCTGTCGTGGCCCAGAATGCGGAGCGATAAAGGTAAGGCCCCCAGAAGTGGACGTGTCCCATTGCAAATTCATTTGGGAATCGACGCGGGTCACCCGTGGCAGTAATCGCTGCGCCTGTGCTGCCGTGATACGAACGGTACGTCGTAAGAATCTTGTCTTTGCCCGTGTGGAGTCGCGCCATGCGGATCGCATTCTCAACTGCATCCGCGCCAGCGTTGGTGAAGAAAACCTTTGCAAACTTCGGTCCGGCAAGTTCGAGAATTCTTTTGGCCGCCTGGTTGCGTGCAATGTTTGCATGTTGTGGCGCAATCGTTGCGAGTAGGGCGGCTTGGTCTTGAATGGCCTTCACGACCTTCGGGTGTTGATGTCCGATATTGGTAAAGACGAGTTGGCAGGAAAAATCCAAGTACTTCGTTCCTTCGTAATCCCAAAAGTATGATCCTTGTGCACCCGCCACGGGAATGGGTGAGATTTGAGCTTGCGCAGACCATGAATGAAATACATATTCGCGGTCTTGGGCGAAAACTTCAGCCCCTAATTTCGAATTACTTTCCGATGAATTGATTTGATCAGCCATTCGTTTGTCCCTTTCCAAGGAGCACTAGCGCCACTATATCGGTCTGAAGTAATGTGCGTACATGGCTCACGTGACACATTGGATAGACGGCGCATTCTCTGCGGAAAAGTCCGAACGTAGTGGCGACATTTACAATCCTGCAACGGGACAAATTACGGGATCTGTGGACTTCGCAAGCGCAAAAACCGTTGATGATGCAGTACAGGTTGCAACGAGAGCGTTTAACGAGTGGCGTCATAGTTCATTAACAAAGCGCGTGCAGGTGCTTTTTGCATTTCGCGAGCTCGTAAACACCAGTAAGGAAAACATCGCAGCATTGATCACTGCTGAGCACGGCAAGGTGTTAAGCGACGCCGCCGGCGAAGTCACTCGCGGATTGGAAGTAATTGAATTTGCCTGCGGAATCCCCCACCTTCTCAAAGGTGGATTTTCCGAAGAAGTGTCTACCGGCGTCGATGTCTACTCGATTCGCCAACCACTTGGACCCGTTGCGATTATTTCACCCTTCAATTTCCCAGCAATGGTTCCGATGTGGTTTTTCCCGATTGCGATTGCGTGCGGCAACTCCGTCATTGTTAAGCCTTCGGAGAAAGACCCGAGCGCGGTGATGTTCATGGCCAAGCTATGGAAAGAGGCAGGTTTGCCCGATGGAGTCTTCAACGTTATACACGGTGACAAAGAGGCCGTA
>JANXZB010000079.1 GCA_025355765.1 Actinomycetes bacterium | reverse complement strand
AGGGCGGCGGCAAATTCAACGGTTAAGTCCACTGGATAGGTCACTAAATGAGCACCAGGTGCTTTGGCTTGCAACGACATGTCCACGCCGTCTCGGGCACCAAGACGAAAGCGCACGATGTTAGGCAAAGGCTTGGGAGATCCTGGTTCAGTAAAGAGCAATCGCGGGGGCTGTTTGAATTCAATGACGGCTTCCATCGTTGTCTCTGCCATCTTCTTGCCCGTACGCAAGTAGAACGGAACGCCTTCCCACCGCCAGTTGTCGACGAAGAGTCGCATGGCAACAAAGGTTTCGGTATCTGATTGCGGGGCTACGCCATCTTCGTCTAGGTAGCCGACATACTGCCCTCGAACAACGTCGTGTGATTCTAAATCTCTTACCGCGGATAGGACTTTGATCTTCTCGTCCTGCATGCATTGGGAGGAGAGGTCAATCGGCGGCTCCATCGTCAACATAGTGAGAACTTGCAACAAATGGTTCTGTAAAACGTCACGAGTTGCACCCACGCCGTCGTAGAACTTGCCGCGCCCTTCGATGCCGAAATCCTCCGACATCGTGATTTGAACGTTGGCCACGTAATTGCGATTCCATACTGGCTCGAAAAGGGTATTTGCAAAGCGGAAAACGAGGAGGTCTTCGACTGACTCCTTACCGAGGTAATGATCAATGCGATAGATCTGATCTTCAGGGAGAATCTTCTTGAGTGAGTCATTGAGCTCGATAGCGCTTTGAAGGTCGCGGCCGAAAGGTTTTTCCACGACCACTCGAGCATTGTTGGTGATTCCAACGTCGGCTAACCCCTGCGTGACAGATTCAAACATGTCAGGTGCGATGGCCAAGTAGATTACGGGAAGCTTGAATTCGGCCAGCTTGTCACGAAGAAGAGCGAAAGTATCTGGACTTCGGTAGTCCCCCACGATCAAATGAAGTTCGTCCAATAAACGCTTTAAAATGGCCTCGTTTACGTATTTAATGCGGTCGCGAATAGCCTTTTCAGCATTGGCCCGAAACTCATCTTGCGTCCATTTAGACGAAGCCACTGCGATGACAGGAATCTCGAGTTCGTCAGCCTCCTCCATTTCGTAGAGTGCCGGAAAGAGCTTCTTCTTTGCTAGATCTCCGGTGCCGCCAAAGAGAACAAGTGCATCTGCGCGCATGGCTGCCTTACTTCTTCTTCGGTGATTCGTTATGGCCGCCGAATTTATGGCGCATCGCGCTAAGCACGCGATTGGAGTACGCATCGTTTCCGCGAGAGGCAAAGCGAGAAAATAGCGAGGCACTTAACACTGGCGCTGGAACTCCCGTTTCAATCGCGGCCTGCAATGTCCAGCGGCCCTCGCCATTGTCGGCTACCTCGGTCGAGTAATCTCCAAGGGATGGATTTTCCTGCAGTGCCTGCGCCGTCAGGTCCAGCAACCATGATGCAACTACGCTGCCGCGTCGCCAAACTTCTGTGATCTCAGGAATGTTCAGGTCGTATGCGGGCGTCGCGTTGTTCGCGGCTTCGAAAATTCCCAAGCCTTCGGCAAAGGATGCCATCATCCCGTATTCAATTCCGTTGTGAACCATTTTCACATAATGTCCGGCACCAACCGGACCGCAGTGCAGGAATCCCATTTCGCTATTGCTTGGCTCGCCGGTGCGACCGACTGTGCGCGCGGCACTTTCGAAACCTGGCGCCAGCGCACGGAAGATCGGTTCGAGTGTAGATACCACTTCTTCGTCCCCGCCGATCATCATGCTGTAACCACGTTCGAGTCCGTAGACTCCGCCACTGGTTCCTACATCGACGAAGTTGATTCCCTTAACAGATAATTTCTCGGCATTGATGAGATCGTGCTTGTAGTAACTGTTGCCTCCATCAATAATCGTGTCACCTGAATCTAGATGCTTCGCCAACTCTTCAATGGTTGAGTCGGTGACACCGGATGGAACCATGACCCACACAACCCGCGGCGTCAGAAGCTTGCTTGCAAAGTCGGCATAATCGGCTGAGGCTGTGGCACCCTCACCAGCTAGTTCGGCCACTGCAGCTGGCGAGATGTCATAAAC
>JANXZB010000069.1 GCA_025355765.1 Actinomycetes bacterium | reverse complement strand
ACACCGCCCTCGTCTACTCCCAGTGGGGGTGCTGAGAACGGTTTGCCCCCAAATTACCCCCATTTGCGGAGTATGCATAAGGCTCTAGACAAGAGAGACACTGGGCTCGGCGGGACAACCCCCGCCAACGCAAAAAACCGCCCCGAAGGACGGTCTCAAGCGGTGCTGTCTCCACACCACGTGGAGCTGAGGGGATTCGAACCCCTGACCCCCTGCATGCCATGCAGGTGCGCTACCAGCTGCGCCACAGCCCCGAATACTTCGGATTTCTTACGGGTGCGACCTTATCGCACCCCCACCATAGATATGGAATCGAGCATCAACCAGCGGTCGGTTCGGCCCCACTTTCCTCACCATAAATCGGTTCCGGAATAGTCCCGGCGTTGTGCTCCACCAAATGCCAGCCGCGCGGGTTTCTCTGCAGAATCGACCAGGCAGCATTGGAAAGCCCGCCAATGGCTCCCCAGTTTGTGAGGGGCAATTCCAGCATCGCACCCAGAACGCAACGAGCAGCCCCGCCGTGGGTTACGACGACAAGGGTCTGACCTTCTTCCCCGGAAATGAGCGCTTTATTAATGGCGGCCACGACGCGAGAGGCGACTTCAGAACGTCGCTCCCCCGTGTCGCCTGCGGGGCTGTCGTCTCCATCAATCCATCTGACGAAATTAGCGAAATCCTCGGCACGATTTTCTTTGCCGGTTTTGCCTTCCCACCTGCCGCCATTAATCTCGCGCAGGTTTGGATCTACCTCTACGGGCAAATGAACAAGTGCCGCGAGTTCCAAAGCAGTGGCATAGGCACGTTGCAAATCACTGGAGATGATCTTGGTCGGCTCCATGTCCGCGAGTAATCGCGCAGCATGTTGTGCTTGGTAAAAACCAACAGCATTAAGTGGAATGTCGGAATGCCCTTGAAAACGATTGAGGATGTTCCAATCAGTCTGGCCATGACGCCAGAGGACAACTCGATTTCGTTTAGGTACGGGCACTTGCTTCTCGCACGGCATCGAGTGGAATTGTTGGGCAGTCGTTCCAGAGACGGTCGAGCATGTAGTAGCGTCTTAGCTCATCGGTTTGAACGTGAACGACTAGGTCGGTGTAGTCGATCAAGATCCATTCGGGACCATTCTCTCGGCGGGCAGGCTTCTGCCCGACTGCGTGGAGTTTGCGTTCGACCTCATCGGCGATGGCGTTGATCTGCGGGGTGTTCTGGCCGCTGGCGATCAGGAAGACCTCACAGAGGACCAACTGCTCCGACATATCGATGGCCACCAGGTCATGACCAAGTTTTTCCATAACGGCGTGGGCCGCGATCTGAGTGATCGCGACGGCTTCTTTAGTTGCTGACATAGAGGTTTCTTTCTTTGATGTAAGCCCAGACCGAATCTGGAAGATACTTTATCGCGCTTTCATGGTTCTGGATCTGAGAGCGAATTTGTGAAGCCGAGACAGGCAACGCATCGATGTCGAGCCCATCACCATCTCGTGCGATCACTAGAACCTCAACAAGAGATTGCAACTCCGCACTTCGATGCCACTTGTCGATACCGGCGAATACGTCGGAGCCAAGGATCAGATACCACGTGGCAGTGGATCTAAATTTCTTCAATTCTTCAACGGTGTCGATCGTGTACGTCGGACCAGACCGATTAACTTCAACATCGCTGACCAAGACATGTTCGCGGATATTCGCGGGCAATTCCTCAACTGCCAACTGCGTCATCGCTAGTCGATCTTGCGCCGATGCAAAGGGCGCATGTTCGCGAAGCCAAGGATTTCCAGCGGGAACAAGAATCAATTCATCGATGAGGTTGCGCGCGAATAATTGCTCGATCAGATGGAGATGGCCCTGATGGATGGGGTCAAAAGTCCCGCCATAGAGGCCTATGCGCGTCGGACTAGACAATTAGTCCCGGTCTAGTCGAAGGACTAAATACAGCAGGACCGCAAGAGTCCCAAATGCGAAAAGACCAAAGAAGATTGGTGGCGCAGGGAGCGTGCGAACTACTTCGCCGGCAGTTGAGATCATGGCACAAAGTCTAGCGTGGAGAATGCGAGGTTGGTCCCGCCGAAACGGATACGGAGAGAATCGACTCCGTATCCGCCTTTAATCACTGTAGCCCTGCTTCCTGTGAGCCTTATTGAACGTATATGAGTCACTATTTGGACAATAACCTCTTGAACGCCGCCTCATCGATTATGGGCACACCAAGCTCCTGTGCCTTCGCCAATTTAGATCCTGGGTCAGATCCGACCAATACATAACTTGTCTTGCTCGATACAGAACTCGATGCCTTGCCCCCATGTGCGGCGATGACTTCTAAAATCTCATCGCGCGAGAAAGATTCGAGAGAACCCGTGACTACAAATGTCAGACCGGCTAGCGTTTGCAGAAGCGCGGCGGTTGTTTGGTTGACCATGTTGACGCCGGCTCTGCCCCACTTTTCAATTATGGCGCGGTGCCAATCTTGTTCAAACCATTCGACGATTGAATCGGCAATGGTCGAACCGACGCCTTCGACTTCAGCAAGCTGTGCGGGTGATGCTTTCTCGATGGCGTCCATACTCCCAAATGCGTTGGCAAGTGCTTGCGCGGCGGTCGGACCTACATGACGTATGGATAGTGCAACGAGCACTCGCCATAGTGGACGCGATTTCGCTTCCTCAAGTGCGGCGAGAAGTTTGGCGACGTTGGCACTGGGTGTGCCGTCTTTTTTTCGGAAGAAATCTGATTGAGAAAGTTTCTTAGCATCAAGAGCAAAAAGGTCCGAATCATCGGAGATGATCTGATCGACAAGTAATGCTTGCGCGGCTTCGTAACCTAGGACATCAATGTCGAGTGCAGAGCGGGAGCCGATGTAGAAGATCCGCTCGCGCAACTGGGCAGGACAAAATTGCGTGTTGGCACAGCGGATATCAATGTCGCCTTCGGAGATCGCACGAAGGTGAGTGCCACATTCGGGGCAATTGGTCGGCATCACGAAAGGTTTCTCTTTGCCGGTTCGGCGTTCGATTACCGGCCCGAGAACTTCAGGGATAACGTCACCCGCCTTGCGAATGACGATCCAATCTCCGATCAAGATCCCTTTGCGGGTGACCTCTTGGGAGTTGTGCAGCGTCGCATTGGTAACAGTGGAACCTGCAACTTTGACCGGCTCCATGAAAGCAAATGGGGTAACACGTCCTGTGCGCCCGACACTTACCTTGATGTCAAGCAATTGGGTGACGACTTCCTCGGGTGGGTATTTATAGGCGATCGCCCATTTAGGTGCGCGAGATGTGAAGCCAAGGCTCTGTTGTTGGTCGAAAAGGTTAACCTTAACAACCACGCCGTCAATCTCATGTTCCAGGTCATGGCGATGGGTGCCGTAATTAGAAATGAATTCCAAAACGTCCGACTTGGACGTGAAGACCCGGTAGCGATCACTTACGGGCAATCCCCACGACTTCAGCTTCTCGTACGCATCGCTTTGCGAAGAAAACGTCGCGCCCTCCAGGGCCCCCACACCGTGGACTACGACGCTAAGGGGGCGCTCGGCGCTGACCCGCGGATCCTTCTGTCGAAGGGAGCCCGCTGCTGCATTGCGCGGATTGGCGAAGAGTGGTTTGCCTGCTTCTTCGAGGGCTGCATTGAGTTCGGCAAAGGCGGCTAAGGGAAAGAAGACTTCACCACGTACTTCCATTACCGAGGGCAGATCCTTGCCGATCAATTTGTGTGGCAGGTTTCGGATCGTCTTTACGTTGAGGGTGACATCCTCACCCGTGACTCCGTTTCCCCGAGTCAGCGCACGAGTAAGCACGCCATCTTGGTACAACAAGTTGATCGCCAGACCATCTACCTTCAATTCGCAGAGCCACTCCGTGACGGGAGCGCTTTTTTCAGTGCGCTCGAACCACGTGTTCAATTCGGCGATGTCGAAAACGTTGTCCAAACTCATCATCTTCTCGAGATGATCAAACTGTTCGAAGTGGGTGGCGAACCCGCCACCGATAGTTTGAGTTGGCGAATCACTCTCGCGAAGCTCGGGATATTTTGCCTCGAGATCAGTCAGTTCTTTAAGCAGGCCATCGAATTCTGGATCCGTAATGACCGGCTTATCGATAACGTAGTAACGGAACTGATGGTCGCGGATCGCCTCGGTCAACTCTGCAATGCGATGGCGAGCCCTCACTGCTGGGTCTCGCAAATTGTCGCTGACCCCACCACACGATCTCCGTCGTAGATTGCCATCTGCTGGCCGGTGGCGAGGCCCAAGAGCGGCTCATCGAGTTCGGCGATCAATGCATCATTTTCAAAATAATAAGTGCACGGAAGTGGCTTACCATGAGCGCGAATTTGCACGAACCCTCGATTTCGCTCGGGACCAACCGCTAGCCCGCACCAGACTGTCTTCTCGCCGATCATTCTGCTCACAGCAAGATCTTCTCGCGGGCCTACGACAACGGTATTTGTCATCGGTTCGACCTTGAGAACAAAGCGAGGCGAGCCATCGATGGTGGGAACAGAGAGTCCCAATCCTTTGCGCTGGCCGATCGTGTAGGTGTACGCACCTTTGTGCTCGCCGATTTGTTCGCCATCTTGGTCGACGATCGGTCCGACCTTCCTGCCTAATCGCTCATGGAGCCAGCTTGCGTTATCTCCCGATGGAATAAAGCAGATGTCATGGCTGTCGGGTTTGTTGGCAACGTATAGACCGCGTGCTTTCGCTTCTTTACGGACATCGACTTTCGTCGTGTCACCAAGAGGAAATATGGCACCAGCGATCTGCTCGATGGTGAGAACGGACAAGACGTAGGACTGGTCCTTTGTCTCATCTATTGCGCGGTGCAAGGTCTTGCCCATTTCCCCCTCGCGAGTGATTGCGTAATGTCCCGTGACGACTCCGTCGAAACCCATCGCGCGGGCGCGGTCAAGGACCGCCTCGAATTTGATCTTCTCATTGCAGCGCAGACAAGGATTTGGCGTGCGACCTGCGGCGTACTCTGCAATAAAATTCTCGACTACGCCTTCGTGGAATTCTTCGGCCATGTCCCAGATATAGAAGGGAATACCGATGACATCGGCTGCTCGGCGAGCGTCGTGCGAGTCCTCGATCGTGCAGCAACCACGCGCCCCCGAACGGTACTTCTGTGGGTTGGAGGAAAGGGCCAAGTGAACACCGATGACATCGTGACCGGCTTCGTGGGCGCGGGCAGCGGCAACGGCTGAATCAACGCCACCGCTCATGGCTGCAATGAGTTTCATCGTAAGTTGGCCATTCTCGCGCGCTCCATCACTGCGGGCAGAATGTGAAGGGCGAGATCAACATCGGACTCAGTAGTCGTCGCCCCTATTGAAAAACGGATACTTGATCGGGCGGTTCGCTCGCCGTGTCCCATTGCCAAGAGAACATGGCTTGGTCGCTGCACTCCTGCAGTGCAGGCTGAACCCGTCGAACAGGCTATGCCTTCGTTATCAAGTAGGAGCAACAAGGTCTCACTCTCGGTGCCCGGGATAGTCACATTGACAATTCCTGGAAGTCGCTCGACTTTTGCACCGTTTACGTACGCTTCGGGTACACATTCCAAAATTCCATTTTCTAATCTTTCACGCAGCCGCCGAACCCGCGCGTTGCGGTCTGCGAAATCTAGAAAAGTTTCTTTGACCGCCGCGGCAAAGGCCATAATCGCTGGTGCGTTGAAGGTTCCGCTGCGAATATCTCGCTCTTGACCTCCCCCATGAAGAAGAGCCGGCACGTCGTAGCCTTTTCGTAGAACTAGAGCGCCAACCCCGATAGGCCCGCCTAACTTGTGCGCGCTTACACTCATCGCGGTCAATCCAAGTTGGCTAAAAGAAAGTGGCTCCTTGCCAAAACTTTGCACCGCATCGCTATGAACAGGAATTGATCCCGAGTGTGCCAACTCAGCTACCTTCTGTATTGGCTGGATAACACCGGTCTCATTGTTTGCGCTCATGATCGAGATGACTGCGATCTCATCTGCTCGTCTGGAAATCAAATCTTCGAGTTCGTCCAGATGAATCACTCCATTGCTATCCACGCCAATTTCAATGACTTCCGCGCCTTCATGGTCTTTGAGCCATTGCGCCGGGTCCAAGATCGCGTGATGTTCGATTGCGGAAATCACCACAACATTGCGGCCGACTGCCTGACCCTTCCAGTAGAGCCCCTTTAATGCAGTGTTATTTGCCTCGGTGCCACTGGCCGTAAAAATAATTTCGGTTGGATGGCAATCCAGGGCCACTGCGATTTCTTCACGGGCGCCTTCCAAATCTTTTCGCGCATCTCGCCCGTAAACGTGCAAACTCGATGGGTTTCCCAATTTCGCCAGTTGCTCGGTCATCGCTTTAATAGCAACGTCTGCCATTGGCGTCGTTGCAGCGTGATCGAGGTAGACAGGCATGCGCCCAAGTCTAGGACTTGTGCGCTTTGACCCCTTCGCTGGCCTGCGGCAGCACAGAAAAGAGATCGCCAACTACGCCAAAATCGGCCAATTCGAAGATGGGAGCCTCAGGATCCTTATTGATCACGACAATCGTCTTGCTGGTCTGCATGCCGGCGCGGTGCTGAATTGCCCCTGAGATGCCACATGCGACGTAGAGCTGGGGGCTCACGGTCTTGCCAGTTTGACCCACTTGATGTGAATGCGGGTACCAACCGGCATCAGTTGCCGCGCGCGATGCTCCAACTGCCGCACCCAATAGATCAGCAAATGTTTCAACAGGACCAAAATCACCATTTGTTCCGCGCCCACCAGAGACGATGATCTGGGCTTCGGTGAGTTCGGGACGTCCTTCTGCAACGGGAGGCTGGCTTGAAATAACTTCGGCGTGCTTTGCAGATTCACCTACCGCAACGCTTACATTGAGAATCTCCGGCGAACTCTTTTCTAAATCTGGCGTTACTGAGTTTGGGCGTAACGTGATGATTGCACTTCCATGGGAAACACGAGAATGCACAGTCGACGAACCACCAAAGACAATTTGGGTTGCAACAAGCTCACTAGAGACATCCACGGCATCGGTAATCAATCCAGAATCTGTCAGGACGGCAATGCAGCCGGCCAATTCCTTTCCGAAGGCACTTGATGTGATGAGAAGAGCGGCCGGCTTGTGCTCGCCAACAATGTGAGCAAGAACTGCAGCAGATGCCGAAACTCCGAATTTGTCGAAATCGGCGCTCTCAATGACAACGACCTTTGCGATCCTTCCGCTGGTGACCTGTGACGCAAGGGCTGCACCTTTGCCAGGGGCAGCAAGGACAATTGCAGTTACATCACCTATGCGAGCGCCGCAGGTTGCAAGTTCGCCCGTCGTCTTGGCTACCTTGTCGCCTACGAATTGGGCGAGGACAAATACTTCGCTCATAGGAATTTCTTCACTACTAAGAAATCAACAAGGGCTTTGCCGCCATTGCCGTCATCCACGATCTTGATTCCGGCAGCTTTTGGCGGGCGCGGTGTCGCATCGACAACAGTGCTCCAGGCACCCGCAGTGCCAACTTGGGAAGCATCGATACCAAGGGACGCCAAATCTTTGATTTCTACCGGCTTTTTCTTCGCAGCCATGATTCCCTTAAAGGATGGGTAACGCGGCTCATTGATCTTCTCGACCACACTTATCACGGCAGGAAATTGGGCCTTCATTGTGTCCACACCGGCTTCTGTTACGCGAGTGATGGTTACGGCTCCTGCATCGACAACGACTGAACCGGCGAAAGTGAGTTGGGCCCAAGCAAGCCGCTGTGCGATCATCGCGGGGACCACGCTCATACGAGCATCAGTGGACTCAGTGCCGCAGATGACCAAATCGAATTTGCCGCCTTCAATGACCTTTGCTAGAACCTTTGACGTGGCCAGCGCATCTGATCCAGCAAGGGCGGCATCGGTGACAATTATCGCCGCGTCTGCACCCATGGAAAGAGCCTTGCGGACCGCATCTGCTGTGCGCTCTGGCCCCATGGAAATCACAGTGATGGTGTTAGCGCCGCCCTCCCCATTGCCACCATGGGCTTCAACTATGCGCAAGGCTTCCTCGACTGCGTACTCATCGAGATCGTTAAGAACGGCATCGACTCCCTGGCGATCGAGCACACCGCCGTTCATTTTCTTCTCAGCCCAAGAATCAGGCACCTGCTTCACACAGACTGCGATATTCATGTGGCGATGCTACTGGTCAGTAAGATTACAGACAATAAACTGCATTGTGATTTAACCGAAGTCCCATCATTTGAGAAGTAACCGAGGCCGAGCGGAGGAAAGGTAACTAGTGCTACCTGCAGATCCACGATTTCTTGGCGCGACTCTGACAAATGAGGGGGCTAACTTCGCGCTCTGGGCGCAAGCTGCCGATGCCGTTGAACTCTGCCTCTTTAACGACATAAACGGCAAACTCGTTGAAACAAGATTCGCGTTGGCGCACCGCACGGGGCCGATCTGGCACGGGTATCTATCCGGAGTTCGCCAGGGTCAACGGTACGGCTATCGCGTATATGGTCCATGGAATCCCGCGCAAGGAATGCGATTTAACGCAGCTAAGTTACTGCTTGATCCGTATGCGCATCAACTCGATGGCACGGTTCAGTATGTCCCGGAAATTTACGGTTACGTAAGTTCAGATGGACTGGGCAATGGAGATGTCGACGTTCGCGATGACCGAGACAGTGCCGGACATGTTCCTTACTCCGTTGTCACAAGTCATAAGCGACGCCACATTGATCGACTCAACACGCCTTGGTCAAAGACCATAATCTACGAAGCACATGTTCAAGGATTGACTGCTCTCAACAATGAGATAGATGCAAGCGAGCGTGGAACTTACAGGGCCCTGGGACACCCAAGCACTATCGCTCACTTGAAGAGGATTGGCATAACCGCACTCGAGCTTCTGCCAATACATCATGCGATGACTGAGCCAGCCATTTGGAATCGCGGCCGCCGCAACTATTGGAATTACAACCCCATCGCCTTCACTGCTCCGCACGCCCCTTACGCCGCAACTGAGGATCCCATCGCTGAACTTCAGTGGTCAGTCGATAGATTGCATGAGTCGGGCATTGAGGTCATCTTGGATGTCGTCTACAACCACACTGGCGAAGGTGGAATTGGCGGACCGACACTGTCTTTCCGTGGGATAGACAATAAGGCGTGGTATCGCCATCGAAGCGACGCACAGTTCATCGACGTGACCGGGTGCGGCAACACAATTAATGGCAGCGCACCTCCTATCGCACGTCATATCGTGGATTCACTTCGTTGGTGGAGCGATGTCATTGGAGTTGACGGGTTCCGTTTTGATTTGGCCACGGCCCTTTATGAAGATCACTCGGCTGAGGATGCCTCGCTTTTCACCGCTATTGCCAGCGACCCGATATTGCGAGACCTTAAATTGATATGTGAGCCGTGGGATGTCACCCGGTACAGCCTCGGAGATTTCGCCTACCCATGGAGGGAATGGAACGACCACTATCGCGACTCGGTGCGCCAATTCTGGTTGGAGGATTTGGCCCGCGGGTACGGAGAAGGCGTTGCCGATATCGCCTCACGGATCAGTGGATCCAGCGACATCTTTTATTTCCGAGGGCCAACATCGTCAATAAACTTCATCACAGCCCACGACGGTTTTACCCTCAATGATCTTGTCTCGTATCAAGAAAAACATAACGGTCCCAATGGCGAAGAAGATCGCGATGGCGCGACAGGCAATAGATCCTGGAACGCTGGCGTCGAAGGCCCGACAGTTGATCCGGCAATTCTTAACACGAGAAAATGTCTGAAGAAATCCATGCTGGCAACCTTGATACTTTCAACGGGCGTACCCATGCTCTCCATGGGCGATGAAGTGAGCCGCACTCAAAATGGTTCGAACAACGCCTACACTCAGCCATTGGATGGTTCCGATGATTTCGGAGTGAATCTCAAATGGGATCTGGAATCCGAAGAACAAGATATTTTGGATGCGGTAACAGAGCTGACCAACATCCGCACTTCATACCTTGCAGAAATATCTTCTGAATTCTTCTCAGGCGCCTTGGACCTTGGCACAAAGAGAAAAGATCTCGCCTGGTTTAGTCTCGGTGGTCGCGAGATGACAGACTCACACTGGCGCGATGGCGAGAAACGCAGCCTTACGATTTATTTCGAGGCAAGTTTTGATCGAGGCTTACTTCTATTGTTGAACTCATCGCAAGAGGAAACGCTCTTCACCCTTCCGGACGCAACCTGGGGCAAGACATATCGGTGCATTTTTGACGCCGCGCACAAGACTTCAACGTATGAGCCCATCATCGAGGCACCTTCTGCGAAAGTGAAAGTTGCCCCGCACAGCGCCCAAGTTTGGCTAGTTTCGGGCTCTGCATTCTTCTAAATCACGCTCATACTCGTAAGTACGGTCATTAAGCGCCTAAAATCTAGCCCGTGCTTGCAATCATCGCTCCTGGGCAAGGTTCACAGACCCCAGGCTTTCTCATCCCCTGGTTAGAAGACAAGCAATTACGCGATTGCCTAGATACCTGGTCGGAGGCGATCGACCTCAATTTGATCCAATTGGGAACCCAAGCCGGCGCTGATGAAATTCGCGACACCGCCAATGCCCAACCCCTGATCGTCAGTGCGGGACTTCTTGCAATGAGAGCCCTTGGAAACGTCCATTTTTCGGTTACCGCTGGCCACTCCGTCGGAGAAATAACTGCCGCGGCAATTGCGGCAGTCCTGAGCGAGCATGATGCGATGACATTGGTACGCGAGCGCGGACTTGCCATGGCCGTTGCCGCAGCGCAAAGGCCCACTGGAATGTCAGCGATCTTGGGCGGAGAACGGGAGGCCGTTCTTGCAGCCATTGCCTCCCTTGGTCTCATTGCCGCCAATGAAAATGGAGCAGGCCAGATCGTTGCAGCCGGCGACCTCGATGCCCTTGCAAGACTTGGCGATCATCCACCCGCAGGTGCGCGCGTGCGCGCCCTTGCAGTTGCCGGCGCATTCCACACACCGTTTATGGCGCAGGCAGTTGGACACTTGGACGAATTTGCTTCAACCCTTACCGTCAATGATCCGCTGACGACTCTGCTTTCCAATAGAGATGGTGCCAGCGTGGTCTTCGGACACGTCGTGCTAGATCGCATCGTCAATCAAATTGCCAATCCCGTTCGCTGGGATCTTTGCATGCAGACCCTGGGTGAACTCGGAGTCACGGCGGTTCTCGAGTTGCCACCTGCTGGAGCGCTCGTAGGATTAATCAAGCGAGCACTTCCCGGCGTGGAGACCCTCGCACTGAAGACCCCAGATGATTTGGATGCCGCAAGAGACCTCATTGCTCGCCATACCGAAAGCGTGGAAGCCTGATGACAAAGCCCCGAACCGGGATCAAAGTTCGCACCGGAACCAATAGCCGCATTCTTGGCGTCGGGGCGTATCAACCAGAGCGCATAGTCCCCAACTCCGAAGTCATCGAGAAGATTGACTCCAGCGATGAATGGATCCGCCAGCGCACCGGAATTGAAACCCGTCACTTTGCAGCAGCCGATGAGAGTGTTCTGGATATGGCTGAGGCCGCCTGTCGACAAGCACTCATGCGTGCCAAGGTCTCAATGGAGCAGATCGACACAGTCATCTTGGCTAGCATCACCTATCCATTTCAAGCACCGAGTGCGGCAACCGCTCTCATCGCCCGGCTGGGCAATCCCAAGGCAGCAGCTTTCGATATCAATGCTGCATGCGCTGGCTTCTGCTACGGCGTCGGGATGGCCAATGACTTTGTTCGCGCGGGTACCTCACAACATGTCCTCGTCGTCGGGGTAGAAAAACTTTCAGATTTCCTAGATCCATACGATCGCGGTACGGCTTTCATTTTTGCAGATGGCGCCGGCGCCGTAGTTATTGGCCCATCGGATGAACCAGGAATCGGACCCACTATCTGGGGCGCCGACGCCGACTCTCGCGATGCGATCTTGATGGAGCCATCTTGGAATGCCTTCCGCCACGGTGCACCAGAGGGCGTCTGGCCCAATATTTCACAAAAAGGGCAGACCGTTTTCCGTTGGGCAGTCTTCTCCATGAGCAAAGCGGGATTGCGCACGCTTGAAGCAGCTGGAGTTACTCCTGATCAATTGGATGCCTTCATCCCCCACCAAGCCAACGTTCGAATCATCGAATCCATGGCGCGCGAGATGAAATTGCCAGAGAGCGTGGTGATCGCCCGGGATATTCGCACCTCAGGCAATACTTCTGCTGCCTCAGTCCCCATTGCCATGAGCGCACTTCTCACCGAGCACCCCGAATTGCATGGCGGATTGGCGCTACTGATCGGTTATGGCGCAGGATTGGTCTATGCAGGACAGGTAGTGCAGCTACCTCCAAAACCTTAAATCCACATACAAGCACTACCAACTAAGAGAAAGTATAGGAAATATGGCACTGTCACAGGCAGAAGTACTCGTAGGCATCAAGGAGATCGTTGAAGAGGTTGCAGGTATTCCTGCCGCATCGATCGAAATGGACAAGAACTTCACCGACGATCTCGATGTCGATTCATTGAGCATGGTCGAAGTTGTTGTAGCCGCGGAAGAGCGCTTTGGCGTCAAGATCCCAGATGATCAGGTTTCCGAACTCGCAACAGTCGGGGATGCAGTTAATTTCATCGTGAAGGTTTCCGCCTAACCAAAGGATTGAAATGTCTCGTCGTCGCGTTGTAGTTACTGGACTTGGTGCAACCACCCCTCTTGGTGGCGATGTCGCAACCTCCTGGTCGGCCCTTCTGGCCGGTCAGAGCGGAGTGCGCACGCTTACAGAGGAATGGGCCTCCACCATTCCAGTAACTATTGCCGCGCGCGTGGCGGTTGAACCCAGTGAAGTTATGGAACGCGTAGAGATGCGTCGCTTGGATAGGTCAGAGCAGTTCGCGCTGATCGCCGCACGCGAGGCCTGGAAGGACGCGGGCGCCCCTGAGGTCGATCTTGATCGCCTCGGCGTCGTCATCGCATCGGGCATTGGTGGAGTAACCACGCTGCTTGATCAGTACGACATTTTGAAAAGCAAGGGTGCGCGTTTTGTCAGCCCTCATACCGTGCCGATGTTGATGCCAAATGGACCGGCTGCAAACGTTGGACTCGAACTCAAAGCGCGCGCTGGAGTGCACACTCCCGTAAGTGCATGTGCATCAGGGGCTGAAGCAATCGGCTACGCAATGGAGATGATCCGTTCTAACCGCGCAGAAATCATCGTTGCTGGCGGAGTAGAAGCCGCAGTGCATGCCTTGCCTATGGCCGCATTTGCTGCGATGAAAGCACTCTCGACTCGCAACGACGAACCCGCGCGAGCCTCTCGTCCGTACGACAAAGATCGCGATGGGTTTGTACTCGGTGAAGGCGGCGGAATGCTTGTTCTTGAAGAACTTGAGCACGCTAAGGCACGAGGAGCCGAAATTTATGCAGAAATAGCAGGCCAGGGCCTAACTTCTGATGGTTACCACATCGCTGCCCCTGATCCAGATGGAAGTGGAGTGCAGCGCGCAATCGCATTTGCCCTTCGGGATTCAGGTCTTACTACGCGCGATATCGTCCATTTAAACGCGCACGCAACCTCAACACCTGTTGGCGATGTAGCTGAAGCCAATGCACTGCGTTTGGCCCTTGGCGTCGACGCCGATCAAGTCGCCGTATCTGCTACCAAATCAATGACCGGGCATTTACTCGGTGGCGCAGGTGCAATCGAATCCGTTTTCATCGTAAAGGCGTTGCAGGATCGGTTGGCTCCCCCGACAATCAACATCGAAAACATGGATCCTGAAGTCACCATCAATGTTGTTCGCGACAAACCGCGCGCGCTTCCTGCCGGAGATATCGCAGCCTTGAATGACTCCTTCGGTTTTGGCGGACATAACGTCGTCCTCGCATTCCGCTCTTACTAGGCACATACATACAACATCATGGCGCTGATAGATCAACGTGACCCAGAAGTACGCATGTCGCGATTGGCCGATGCCGGTTCGCTGACATTGATCACCCCGCGCGACAAATCAGGAATGCTGGCCGCGACAGCGAAGATCGGCGGGAACGCCGTAATCATTTTTGCCTCGGATGCCACAATCCAAGGCGGGGCATTGGGACCGGAAGGCGCGCGAGTAATCGTTGAGGCATATAACGCAGCCCTTGCAGCGCGCATCCCCATCATCGGAATCTGGCACTCTGGGGGTGCACGTCTACGAGACGGCGTCCTCTCCCTCAACGCATTTGGTGAAGTCTTTCAATCCATCATCACTGCGAGCGGAAAGATTCCGCAGCTCTCGTTAATTCTCGGACCAACAGCCGGTGGCGGAGCTTACGGTCCTGCGCTCACCGACGTTGTGGTGTTGGCACCAGAGGGTCGGATCTTTGTGACTGGCCCCGATGTCGTAAAGAGCGTGACGGGTGAGAACATCGACATGGCCAAACTTGGTGGCCCCGATGCCCACCGTCGCAACAGCGGCGTCGCACATGTCATCGCGCATACCGAGGATGAAGCTTTTGAAGAAATTCGAAACCTAACCACTCTCTTTGCCGATCAAGGTGAAATAACTCTTCCTTTGCCAGATATGGATCTCTCACCGCTGGTGCCACCGGCCAGCAAGCGAACTTACGACGTGCATCCGCTAGTAAATGCATTGTTGGATGCAGATCGCGAACAACTTGAACTTCTTCCCATGTGGGCTGCAAATATCACGACAACACTTGGTCGAATAGGCGGTCGCACTGTCGGAGTTGTAGCTAGCAACCCAGCGCATCTGGGCGCGGCCCTTGACTCCTCGGCAGCTGAAAAAGCCGCCCGCTTCGTGCGCACCTGTGATTCATTTGGAATTCCACTCCTTGTCGTCGTCGATGTACCTGGATTCCTGCCAGGAGCCGGACAAGAGTGGGAAGGCGCAGTGCGTCGCGGAGCAAAACTTCTTCATGCATTCGGTGAAGCGGTCGTTCCTCGCATCACCTTGATTACGAGGAAGGCATATGGCGGAGCCTATGTCGCGATGAATTCACGGTCTCTGGGCGCAACGAAAGTTTTTGCTTGGCCAGATGCAGAAGTTTCGGTGATGGGCGCAGTTGCCGCGGTGCGCGTCTTGCACCGTCGACTACTTGCCGACTTGCCTGAGGAACAGCGAGAAATGATGGAACTAGAGCTCGCGGCCGAACACGACCAAATTTCTGGCGGCGTTGAGCGCGCCGTTGAAATCGGTGTTGTCGATGAAATTATCGACCCCGCGAAGACCCGTCAGGTGATCGCGCGGGCAATAAAGACCGCACCGCAACACCGTGGAATCCACAGCAACATTCCTCTATAGGAGACGAACTACTGCTTGGTTTTGAAGGTCACCGATACAGTCGCAGTCACCGTCTTCTCTATCGTCGTCGTGTCATATGCCCCGGCATCAGAGGTCACTGTTGAGTCGGGTGTCGTAACCTGGAAGGGTCCGCTTCTCACGCTCAGGACTGGGCCGATAGTTCCGCCGACTGCTTTTGTCAGGGCAACAGCTCGAACCTGAGCATCCTTCATAGCATCTTGTAGCAACTGAGGACGCAATGTTGGAAGAGTTGAAATGTAGTACTGGGGTCCGGAGTTATTGACGTTGACTCCAGTTTGAAGGAGAGCGCCTATTCCTTGGCTTAGCCTGGCAATGAGTTGTACATCTTTGGATCGAACAGTCACATCGCGGCTTGCATTGTAAGAAAGGATTTTGCCGGTGGGATTTCCGTTGACGTACTCAGCGTTGGAATAAGTTGAAACGGCACCGAGTTTAATTCCGTCGCTAGGAACTCCGCCCTTGGTCAGGTAGTTGGTCAGTGAGACGACGCTCGAACCGACTCTCTGAACTGCGGCGGCAACCTGGGGGGATGTCTCTTGAACTGAAAGTGTCCACACCACGTTATCTGCCGTTGCTGAAACTTTCGCAGATCCCGTCACCGTAATTCCATCAGTCGTGCGTGCTGCAAAACCGGAGCCGACTTTCATGAGACCACCAGCGAGTGCAACGGCCATGATCAACGTCGCAACAATGACAGTTACGGCTTTACGTCGTTCGATTGTGATGATGGGACTTTCTTTTAGTTCGCTCATGAATGAGATGCTACTCCTGACAACTTTCAGGCTAGATGGCTTGACTGTGTGATATCCCTTCCAATTCAACGCGACGGAACTGCTCAAGTTCCATGTCCCATTCCTTGCCGAGCGAGCGTCCAAGAGAAGCGCGAAGTTCCTCATCGTTGAGTGTCAGCGCACTAGTGATTTGATTTTCCGTAAGCATCACTGCGCCTGATCGATCAAGAACCGCGCGATGTATTCCAAGCTCAGGCGTGAATCGGTAGAGCACTGTTGCCTCTGCTTCTTCCTCCCGAATCTCAAAACGCAGGTAATGCCAACCGCGCAGCACGCTTGCCAACTCGGCGCCAGTGCCGGTGCGATCGCGCCACTCGCAGGTGGCTCGATAAGTACCCGCCAACAGAGGTTGCGGCCTCCACATGAGCAGAACTGAGCGGCCTAGAAGGTTGGCAACTGCCCACTGGATATGACGGGTGAGCGCGGAGGGCGCAGAATGTATGGCGAGATAGCCCCTGGAAAAGGGCTCATGGCGCGCGGAGGGCGTCGCCGTTGGTGGTTCCTGGTACATATATCTCCTCGTTATACGTTGGCGCGACCTTCCCCAGCCCACCTGCGTACGAGTAGATGTCTATTTTTACCGCATTTGACCCCTTTGGCGCTAGTGCCTGCCGGCACTAACCCGATACCTCCTTTAGGTAATCCGACCCCCTACAGGTACCCTTATCTCAGTCGGACGCTTAATCAGTACCCGTTTCATGGCCTAAAGCTTTCACTCGGTATCGCTGGCGCAAGAGGAAGACTGGTGAACGAGGATTTCTCGCTCACCCCACA
>JANXZB010000064.1 GCA_025355765.1 Actinomycetes bacterium | reverse complement strand
GATGACCGTCATGGACCACTCTCTTGCGTTGAGTTTCTTGTGCAGTTTATTGACGACCATTGTTCCGGCCGTTCCTCCACCGAGTACTAGTAATTTTTTCATTTTGCCTCCTATGAAAAACAGAGTACGCGCAACTTCCCTAGAACTTAATGGCTAGCTGTTGTGAGATGCCCCCTACAAATTGCCCTTATTTATCGGGTTCTTGTATGCCTGAGGGGGTATATGGGGGCAGCACTATTCTCGATGTGATTTGAAAGACATCCCGACAATGTGCCACACTAAAAAATTGTAAGAAGACCTTTCGACTTAAATCTCGAATTCGAGAAACAAGCGGAGTACTTGGTGGCGGGTCAAGGATTCGAACCTTGGAAGGCGTAGCCGGCGGATTTACAGTCCGCTCCCATTGGCCGCTCGGGCAACCCGCCAAGGTTGAACGGATAAAACGGCGATGCGTAGATTACCTTAATTAGCAGTCTGGAGGCTAATTTCGATTGCTGGGCTGATCAAACCACCAGCCACATAGGGTTTTCGAACCGCTTTACAAAGGCTGCAAGCCACTGAGCAGCTAAGGCACCGTCAATTGCTCGATGATCCACTGACAGGGTGAAGTTAATGACGGATGCGATCGTGATTGCCCCATTAACGACCACTGGTTTCTGCTTTGCTGCTCCGACGGACAAAATTGCCGATTGCGGTGGATTCAGGATGGCAAGAAACTCGTCTGTGCCGTACATCCCGAGGTTGGTGACAGAGAATGTGCCACCTTCAATTTCATTCTGCTTCAAGCGACCTACACGTGCACGGGCAATTAAGTCTTCTGTCGCAGTACTCAGTTGATTGAGATTCATCTGATTCACTCCACGAACCACAGGCGTGATCAATCCATTGTCGGTGGCCACGGCAACTGAAATATCAACATCGTCATATCTGCGCAATTCATCGGTAGTCCAGATTACATTTGCATTCGGCACATCAGAGAAGGCAGCCGCAACTGTCTTGAGAATCAAATCAGTAACCGAGACTTTTCTTTCAGCCCATTCGTTTATCTTTTTGCGCATGTTCAAGAGATCATCAGCTAAACATGGCGCCGACAGATAGAAGTGAGGAACTGATGATTTGCTTTCAGTTAACCGCCTAGCGATTGCACGACGCATCGGAGTGTGCGGAATAGATGAGTAGGATCCGTCACCGGATGGAACAAATACTGGCGCTGGCACAACCTTCGGCTTTGAAGCACCTCCGGACGCAATGAAAGCCTCAACATCTCTTTTAACAATACGGCCACCCGGGCCTGTGCCCTGCAGCAACTGAGGATTGATCCCCTTCTCCTTTGCTAACAAGCGAGCAAGAGGGCTTGAGAAAATTCTCTCGGTCACAACAACCTCAGGGGCAGTTGTGCTCAAAACGGTCTCTTCCTTAACTGGCGCAGCAGTCGTTGTGTCTGCCGTCGAAATGTTCTCACTCGCAAGAATCTTCTCTACATCAGCAGCTGTTTCGCCAGCAACGAGAATCACGGCAATCGGTACACCCACAGAAATGGAGGCACCTTCTTTAACTAATTTGCACCCTAATACTCCGTCAATTTCAGCAGGAACTTCAACGAGGGCCTTCTCAGTTTCAGCCTCTGCTAAGGGCGTTCCGACAGTGAACGATGCTCCCTCTTCAATAAGCCACTTCGAGATGATCGCCTCGGTTGCATTGGCCAGAACCTCTGGCATTCTCATAATGCTCGCCATGTTATTTTGTACCGCCAAATCCTTTTCGAACTTCTTCAAGTCCGGCAACGATTTCTTCAACCCCGGCAATGGCGGCACGCTCAAGAACCTTGGAAATACTTGGCGATGCCTCTCCCCCTGTAACGCGCTGAACAGGTTGATCCAGCCAGTCGAAGAACCGACGCTGAATTTCATCCGCTAGCCAACCGCCGTAAGAGGTGCCGCGAGCACCTTGTTCGACAATCAAAACATTATTGGTCTTTCGAATACTTGCTTCCACAGTCTCCCAATCGAAACTCGCGCGATCAAGCCAGCGAAGATCGATGACCTCTGCATCAATTCCCGATTGCTCAACTGCGGTCAGCGAATGTTTCACCATTGATAGATAAGTGAGCACTGTGACATCATTTCCTGCACGCCGGATGTTGGCTTTGCCAAATGGAATTTGGTAATCCAAATCTTCTTCGGGTATCTCTCCCATGTCACCGTACAAATCAACATGCTCAAGAACGAGAACTGGGTCATTCAACGTCAGGGCAGCATTCATCAAACCGATGTAGTCAGCGGGCGTTGACGCTGCGACGATGCGCCAACCAGGAGAAGTCGCGAAAATCCCAGCGGGGTCCATGAGGTGTTGAGATCCGTATCCGCTACCCATTGCCACCTTGGTGCGCAATACAAGTGGAACCGAGTTCTTGCCGCCGAACATGTGGCGGGCCTTTCCAATTTGATTGAAAACCTGATCCGCCGCAACCCACATAAAGTCTGGATACATGAACTCCACGACAGGGCGATAACGACCATCTAGGGCCATACCTCCACCAAGCCCGACAAAGGCGTTCTCGCTGATCGGGGTGCCGAGAATGCGATCAGGGTACTTCTTGGACAATCCCTTCGTTGCACCGTTCGTACCTCCATTTAAACGATGTATATCTTCACCCAGAATGATTATTCGATCATCAGTTTCCATGCGACGGTCGAGAACGGCCGCAATTGCGTCAACAAATTTGCTCGTTTTTGTCACGCCCGAATTAGCGGTTGGCTCCAACGTGCGAGCGCCAGAGAGTTCGCTGGCATCCCCGCGCACTCCTGCGTTAACAAAATCAACAGCGGGCCAAAGTTCTGGACGAATCCGCCGTTTGCCTGCGATATCAGGATTTGGCTCGGTCAGTGCAGCGATAGCGAGCTTGTTCGCGGCAACGGCTTGCTCGCGTACGGAATCCACACCCGCTTGATCAATGAGGCCAAGGGCGATCATTTCGTTTGCGACGCGGAGAAGTGGATCACGCTCGCGCCACTGGGCCTCTTCTTCCTTCGTGCGATAACCAAAAGCGCTACCAGGAAATGCACCGCTTTGATGGAAATATCTGTACACCTCTGCTTCGATGACTGCCGGTCCTTGTCCGGTGCGCATAAACGCTTCGGCTTCCTTCATTGCCAGGTGAACTGCAAGTGGATCCATGCCGTCAACTCGCCACGATGGGATTGCAAATCCCAGTCCGCGACCAGATAGGCGCGTCTCACCTGTTGCCTCGTTGACATGAGTTGATACCGCGTACAAGTTGTTCTCGATAAAGAAACAGAGCGGAAGTTTCCAAGCAGAGGCGAGGTTCATGCTTTCCAGAACAGATCCGATATTTACTGCGCCATCGCCGAAATAGGAGACCGTCACATTGTCAGTACCCGCGCGTTTCTGTGCCCAAGCATTTCCTGCAGCAAGCGGTACGCCGCCACCGACAATTGCATTAGTTCCGAGTGCGCCGGCTTCGAAGTACTGCAAGTGCATAGAACCACCGCGACCTGAGCAGTATCCCTGTGCAAGACCGAGAATCTCCGCCAATGTTCGTTGTAGGACAACTTGCAGATCAGCGGTGACGAGATTCTTCAAATCAAGTTTTCCACCAGAAACATGGTTGATGACCTTCGCGAGAAATTGATGATGGCCTCTGTGAGATCCGTTGATTGCATCTGCAGTTACGAGACCAACAATGGAACCAACGGCTCCGCCTTCTTGGCCGATACTGCTGTGCACTGGACCGTGCACCAAACTTTCGCCAGCTAATTCAAGGGCAGCCTCTTCAAAGGCGCGGATGAGATGGAGTTGACCCAGCATCGTGGCAAGCAGGGCTGGGTCGGCAGCCTTCCAATCCTCCGGAGTTGTACGAAGTTCGACCCAGGACTGCGCGGGCAACAAGTTGGCATGGTCGGCCATGGCGAATCTCCTCGAGAGACGGCCGAGAAATTCTCGACCGAGTTGGAGAGAACTGTAAGGGGGATTGAGTCCAATCGCAAGATTTTTAATCCGAAACCACCCTTTTTCTTCCATTTTTACCTAGTATTGGATCCAATCAAGGACATTGTGAGACAACGTGGAGAGGTAAGCGTCTGACATGACGACAGGAATTCCAGGCCTTCGAGGCACGGAGCACATCGGCTTTACCGTGCCCGACTTAGAACAAGCCACTCGATTTTTCGTGGACGTGATCGGTTGCGAACTCGTCTATTCCCTCGGACCCTTCGTTCGTGATGACGACTGGATGAAGGAGCACCTCAATGTCCATCCCCGCACGGTGATGCGCGAATTGAGATTCTTCCGATGCAAGCAAGGCCCCAATTTCGAAATCTTCCAATACGAGCCGGTTGAGCCTCCTGCGCCCCAACCGCTCAATAGCGATATCGGAGGTCATCACCTCGCCTTCTATGTTGATAATTTCAATAATGCGTATGAGTACCTCAAGAACAAAGGGGTGCGATTTCTGGGAGAACCAACGTTGAGTCGCAATGCCAGCGAGGGTCAGACTTGGGTTTACTTCCTGAGTCCCTGGGGAATGCAGTTGGAACTTGTGAGCTTTCCCAATGGCAAGGCATACGAGAAAAACACATCCCTTAGACTTTGGCATCCAGCCAATCCCGAAAAATAAGGCCTGATAATTAGAAACGCGGTGAACTTCAGATGTCAGTAAGTTCTGAAAGCGAACTTGCAACAAGCCACCGCATCGCGGCGGCTTTAAAAGAGGCCATCCTCGCTGGCAAATACCCACCTGGGGTGCGAATTCGCCAAGAAGACATTGCAGAACAATTTGGCGCAAGTCGATCACCAGTTCGAGAAGCTTTGCGCATGTTGGAAGCAGATGGGCTGGTCAACCTTGTGGCCCATACAGGAGCATGGATTTCGCAATTAAGTCTGGCCGAATGTGAAGAGATGTATCAAATTCGCGAACGGATCGAGCCACTACTGCTGCGACTCAGCATTCCTCATCTCTCGAAGGCAAAGATTGATCAACTCGCCGACCTTGCCAACCGGATGGAAAAGAATAAAGATGTCGAAGTCTTTTTAAAATTGGAACGTGAATTTCATCTGTTGTCTTACGCCGGCGCCGAAACTTCGTTATTGGGTG
>JANXZB010000086.1 GCA_025355765.1 Actinomycetes bacterium | reverse complement strand
GATCACCGCGATTATGGAAGCAAGCAAAGCGTGCGGCAAAGCCGGTATACCGCTGATTGCCGATGGCGGTTTGCAGTTCTCCGGCGACATCGTAAAAGCACTTGTTGCAGGTGCTGACACCGTGATGCTCGGCTCACTTCTGGCCGGTTGCGACGAGTCACCCGGTGAATTGGTGGAAATCGATGGCCGCAAATACAAGGCATACCGTGGCATGGGATCTTTAAGCGCGATGCAAACGCGCGGCGGCAAGAAGTCATATTCCAAGGATCGATACATGCAAGATGATGTTCTCTCTGAAGATAAATTGGTTCCAGAAGGCATTGAAGGCAAGGTTGCCTACCGCGGCCCCTTGGCTCAAGTTGCCCACCAACTCATCGGCGGACTTCGCTTGGGCATGGGATACGCCGGCGCTGCCGATATTGCCTACCTTCGCCGCGAAGGTCGACTCATTCAGATTACAAGTGCGGGGCTTCAAGAAAGCCACCCCCATGATGTTATAGATATCGCATCGGCTCCGAACTACACGAGAAAAAACTAGAGGGGGAGCCATGAGCGAAATAGAGATTGCACCAGGAAAGCGCGCTCGCCATGCATATTCTTTTGACGACATCGCCATCGTTCCTAGTCGTCGCACCCGCGACCCGGAAGAAGTTTCTACGTCATGGCAGATAGATGCGTATAAATTTGGAATTCCAATGATGGCGGCCCCGATGGACTCGGTTGTATCGCCGGAAACTGCAATTGAAATTGGTCGCCTAGGCGGTCTGGCAGTTCTCAACCTTGAAGGACTCTGGACTCGTTATGAAGATCCGCGAATTCCCCTTGGCGAGATCGCCTCGATGCCCGATGTTCATGCCACTCGTCGAATGCAGGAGATCTACGCAGCGCCGATTCAGCCAACTCTAATCAAAGAGCGTTTGCAGCAAATTCGCGACGCGGGTGTAACTGTTGCAGGCTCTCTTTCACCGCAACGAACTGCCACTCTCTTCAAGACAGTCGTTGACGCTGGGGTAGACATTTTTGTTATTCGCGGAACGACAGTGAGCGCAGAGCATGTGGCGACAAAGAATGAAGCTCTCAACTTGAAGAAGTTCATTTACGAACTTGATGTTCCAGTGATCGTCGGTGGCGTTGCCACTGCAACTGCTGCTCTGCACTTAATGCGAGCAGGTGCTGCTGGCGTTCTCGTTGGTTTCGGTGGCGGTTCGGCGCACACAACGCGCAAGGTTCTGGGAATCGAAGTTCCAATGGCCTCGGCAGTGGCAGAAGTTGCCTCGGCCCGTCGCGACTACCTTGATGAATCGGGTGGACGTTACGTTCACGTTATTGCCGATGGCTCCGTCGGTCGAAGTGGCGACATTGCCAAGGCGATCGCCTGCGGAGCGGATGCCGTGATGATGGGCTCACCATTGGCCCGCGCTGTTGAAGCACCAGGGCTGGGTTGGCATTGGGGCAGTGAGGCTCACCATCAAGAACTTCCGCGCGGAGAGCGCGTTGCCGTAGGCACTCGCGGAACCATGGAAGAAATCCTTCTCGGCCCATCTCGGGCGTCCGACGGTTCTATGAACCTATTTGGCGCTCTGCGTCGAGCAATGGCCACTTGCGGATATTCCGACGTCAAGGAATTCCAAAGAGTTGAGGTCCTCATTCATCGTGACTAACAAAAACGGAGTACTGGTCGTTGATTTTGGGGCGCAGTACGCGCAGCTCATCGCCAGGCGAGTGCGCGAAGCACATGTGTACAGCGAGATAGTTCCTTCCTCAATAACTTCGGCAGAAATTTTGGCGAAGGCACCTGAAGCGATCATTCTCTCCGGCGGGCCTTCAAGTGTTTACGCCAAAAATGCTCCGACCATGGATGCAGAGATTTTTTCCTTGGGCATTCCGATTTTCGGAATCTGCTATGGATTTCAGCTTATGGCGGCGGCCCTTGGCGGGGTAGTAAGCCAAACTGGCAAGTCCGAGTTCGGCCGCACCGAATTAAATTCAGATTCAACGTCAAAGATCTTCTCAACGCTGCCGAGTTCTTTGCGAGTATGGATGAGTCATGGTGATGCGGTGACTCAGGCTCCACAGGGTTTTACCATTTGCGCTACAACCAACGACACCCCGATTGCAGCATTTGAAGATGAGTCCGGCAAATTCGCAGGCGTTCAATTTCATCCTGAAGTCCTTCATACAGAATACGGTCAGGAGATACTGAAGAACTGGCTCCTAGAGGTTGCGAAGTGTTCGCCGTCGTGGACGACTTCGAATATTGCCGAGCATGAAATCGCCAAAGTAAAGGCACTTGTCGGAACGAAGCGGATCATCTGCGGATTATCCGGTGGCGTCGATTCAGCGGTTGCTGCGGCAATTGTTCAAAAGGCCGTTGGTTCACAACTCACGTGCGTCTTCGTAGATCACGGACTTCTTCGCTCAGGTGAAGCCGAGCAGGTCGAAACGGATTTTGTGGCGGCCACGGGCGTTGCACTCAAAGTTGTCGATGCGCGCAAGCAGTTTATGGACGCCCTCTCTGGCGTCAGCGAACCCGAGGCAAAGCGGAAGATCATCGGAAGAGAATTTATTCGAAGCTTTGAGGCCGCAGCCAGAGAAATCGCCTCCGAAGGGGATGTCGAATTTCTGGTGCAGGGAACCCTCTACCCAGATGTTGTTGAATCCGGCGGGGGAACAGGTACTGCAAACATTAAGTCCCATCACAATGTCGGCGGTCTCCCAGATGACCTGAAGTTCACCTTGGTTGAGCCACTTCGATCCCTCTTTAAAGACGAGGTGCGCCAGGTGGGAATGGAGCTTGGTCTTCCTGAGGAAATCCTCTGGCGACAGCCATTTCCAGGGCCGGGTCTTGCCATCCGCATTATTGGTGACGTAACTGAGAACCGCCTGGAGATACTTCGCCATGCTGACCTGATTGCCCGTGAAGAATTGCATGCCGCGGGTCAAGATCGGCAGATCTGGCAGTGTCCGGTGGTGCTTCTGGCAGAGGTCAGAAGCGTCGGAGTTCAGGGAGATGGTCGAACCTACGGTCACCCCATCGTCCTTCGCCCGGTTTCCAGTGAAGATGCCATGACGGCCGACTGGTCGCGCCTCCCGTATGACTTACTGGAGCGAATTTCCACCCGGATTACCAACGAGGTGAGGGACGTCAATAGAGTTGTCCTAGATATTACGAGCAAGCCGCCTGGCACTATCGAGTGGGAATAGTGGATAATTCAGGCTTACTACGAAAGGGTTTACTTGTGAATCGTGGGATGAACTTTGCAGTGATTGCGTTGCTAGTTGTGGGCGGCCTCTCGGCCTGTTCGAGTACTCCGACGAAATCGCCGTCGACAACCTCGACTCCGACCGTCTCTGATACTCCGACGCCAACCCCAACTGATACTCCGACGCCAACCTCCGCTCCGACGGCTACCAAGTTATCTGGCGGAGTCATCTGTAAGCCAACCACTGCAGTGGGCCACACTCCTCTTGTCCTGACCCTGCCAACAACGATGGCTAAGGGCAGAATCGGAAAATTCATCCTCATCACTAATTGCGGAAAAATTGTTATTACGACTGAGGGCGTTAAGGCTCCGGTTACATTGACGGCATTGACGGTACTGGCGAAGGCGAATTATTTCGATAATTCACTCTGTCATCGACTTACCACCCAAGGTCTCTATGTTTTGCAGTGCGGTGACCCAACGGCTACCGGAACAGGCGGACCCGGCTTCACCTTCCAAGATGAGAACCTTCCAAAGAATGTTGCAAACAACTACCCAGAAGGCACGGTTGCCATGGCCAACTCTGGACCAAACACCAACGGCAGCCAGTTCTTCCTAGTTTATGCAAACACGACTTTGTCACCGGCTTACACAATCTGGGGCCAGATCACTACTGGTCTAGATATCGTCAAGGCAATAGCCGCTGCTGGAGTTCAAGGTGGCGGAGCAGATGGCACGCCAGCACAGGCGATTGCGATTGAAAAGATCGAAGTTAGTTAATACAAACGTTTAATTTGTATTAACTATCTTGAAAGCTTCTGCTATTCGGCCATTGGGCAATCCACCAACGGTTGCGTTGCGCTCGCCCCACGAACGAACCATATTTTCAAGTTCGGCGTTGTGGGCTGTCTGCGAGGCATGAGCATGCAAAGCGGCCATTTTCAGGTGGAAGAAATCGGTGATGTCAACGAAGTGATCCGCTGATGCGTGCGCGGTCACCCAGACTTCTTTTACCCGCCACGGCTTAATTCCTGCATCGAGAAGATCTGGAAATGCGAAGGGGTTGCGCGCATCAGGATAAACGGCCTGAATAGCGGCCTCGCCTGCAGCTAGGTGATCCGGGTGACTTGCACCTATGCGCTCCCAGTTGCGTTCTGGGCTTTGAATCACCATTCGATCAGGCTGTGCAATTCGAATTGCACGAACAATATCTTTGCGAAGACCTAAAGTCGGCTCCAACGAACCATCACGGTAATTGAGGAAAGTTATATCGGTGACTCCGATAGCCGCACCAGCAGCGCGCTGCTCCCTCTGCCGAACTGCCGGCATCTCCTCAACGGGAATGCCAGACTCCTCTCCACCTTGGTCTCCATTGGTACAGATGCAGTAAGAAACCTGGATTCCTTGTGCAATCCATGACGCAATTGTTCCCGAAGCACCAAAATCAGAATCATCTGGATGGGCACTAACGACTAGGACTCGCTTGATCTCGCTATCGGGGACGGGCTGCATTTACGCTCCTATATTTGAAATTCAATCTAGACAGTGAAGCCTATTAGACTCCCGTCCATGATCAGCCCAAATTCATTGCTAGAAGGGCTAAATCCGCAGCAAGAGGCTGCCGTAGTGCACGACGGTGGCCCTTTGCTGGTTGTCGCTGGGGCCGGTTCGGGCAAAACACGAGTATTAACCCGAAGAATTGCCTACTTGATGAAGCAGCGCGGGGTTGCTCCCTACGAAATCTTGGCGATTACCTTCACCAATAAAGCCGCCGGTGAGATGAAAGAACGAGTGGCCGAGTTGGTCGGATCAATCGCTAGGTCGATGTGGGTATCTACTTTCCACTCGGCTTGCGTGCGCGTGCTTAGGCAAGAAGCGGTGCGGCTTGGCTACAGCAACACCTTCAGTATTTACGATCAAGCGGACAGTTTGAAGTTGATCACGATTGTGGCAAGAGAACTCAATCTTGATGCAAAGCGTTATCCGGCTAGGCAGTTCCAATCGATGATCTCGAATGCGAAGAACGAGCTACTTGGGCCAAATGATTATCTGGCCGCCACTAAGAATCAGTTTGAACAGGTGGTTGCCGAGGTCTACGCCCTCTATCAACGTCGTTTGCAGCAGGCCAACGCGATGGATTTCGATGACTTGATCATGAAAACAGTTGAAGTGCTCCAGAGATTTCCCGAAAGTAAATCCCGTTTTCGTTCTCGCTTTCGTCACGTTCTCGTTGATGAATACCAGGATACGAACCACGCCCAATATGTTTTGATCCGCGAGATCGTTGGCAGCGATACGGATGGAATGCCCGCCGCTGAACTATGCGTTGTCGGCGATGCTGACCAATCTATCTACGGTTTTCGTGGCGCCACGATCCGCAACATCTTGCAGTTCGAGCTCGATTTCCCGAATGCCACGACGGTCTTGCTCGAGCAGAACTACCGATCTACCCAGAATATTCTCAACGCGGCAAATGCGGTCATCACCCAGAACGAAAGTCGCAAGGAGAAAAATCTCTGGTCGCAGGCGGGATCAGGTGCCCCGCTAGTTGGTTACGTCGCTGAAGACGAACATGACGAAGCCGAATTCATCAAGAGTGAGATTCGCAGACTTCAAGATGAGGGAGTCTCACAACCAGGAGACACGGCAATCTTTTATCGAACGAATGCGCAGTCTCGTGTTTTCGAAGAAGTCTTCATGCGAGCCGCACTCCCATACAAGGTTGTAGGCGGCGTTCGATTTTACGAGCGCAAGGAAGTAAAAGATCTTCTTGCATACTTGCGGGTATTGGCCAACCCAAACGATGAAGTTTCACTTCGTCGAATCATCAATGTTCCAAAGCGCGGTATCGGCGATCGCGCCCTCGATTACGTTGATTTGTACGCACAGAGCAACGCGATTTCATTCTGGCAAGGTCTGCATCGCTGTTCGGAGATCTCGGATATGCCAACGCGCGCCGCATCCTCTGTCCATCAATTCCTGTCGATGGTTGCCGCGCTTCACGTTCTGGTTGAAGCAAAGGTGAGACCTTCGGTCATTATTGAGGCGGTGCTCGAACAGTCCGGCCTGCTAGCCGAGCTCTCGACCAGCAAAGATCCACAAGATGAAGTCAGAGTTGAGAATCTGCAAGAACTTGTTGCGGTGTCGATGGAATATGAAGAGACGCCAATTGATGAATTGGGTGAAGACCAAGAGATCTCTCTGGCTGGATTCTTGGAACAAGTTTCGCTAGTTGCTGACTCAGATGAAATTCCCGAAGGCGAAGACCATGGAGGAGTAGTCACGTTGATGACGCTCCACACGGCAAAGGGCTTGGAGTTTCCTACCGTTTTTCTCACGGGGCTAGAAGATGGCATCTTCCCTCACTCGCGGACCTTTGATGATAAGAATGAAATTGAGGAGGAACGTCGCCTGGCCTACGTTGGGCTTACCCGGGCAGAGCATCGTCTCTATCTCACGCGTGCCGAATCCCGGTCTTCGTGGGGTCCGCCGAATTACAACCCGCCATCGCGATTCCTGGACGAGATTCCTCCTTCGGTGATCGATTGGCGCAACAAGCCCGTCTCCTCGGTATCTACTCGTCGGTCTGCGGCCGCAACTGCACCAGCGGCCCGTCCAACTGGTAAGAAGAACGTGACCATGGAACTTGCCGTTGGCGAACGTGTGTCACACGACACATTTGGTTTGGGTAAAGTGGTTTCTGTCGATGGTCAAGGCGAGAATACGGCGGCCACAATTGATTTCGGCAAGCTGGGTGAGAAGAGATTGCTGCTGCGTTATGCACCCGTTGAGAAGCTCTAGGATTGCACCCGTTCGAAAGTTCACCTTAGCCCACAGAAACGGAGACCCCCGTGGATCTCTTTGAATATCAAGCTAGAGATCTTTTTGAAAAACATGGCGTCCCAGTTCTAGCTGGAGCAGTCGCTACAACCGCTGATGAAGCCGCAGCTGCGGCCGAGAAAATCGGCGGGAAAGTAGTCGTAAAGGCTCAGGTGAAAGTGGGCGGGCGCGGAAAAGCAGGCGGCGTCAAGCTGGCCGAATCCGTTGAAGATGCACGCGAGAAAGCCGGCGCGATTCTTGGAATGGACATTAAGGGCCACATCGTTGGCAAAGTGATGATCGCGCAAGCAGCGCCTATTGATTCCGAGTACTACTTGGCGATACTTCTTGATCGCTCCAACAGAACTTTTTTGGTAATGGCCTCAGTTGCGGGCGGCATGGATATCGAAGCCGTCGCTCACGAGACGCCAGAGAAGTTGATCCAAGTCCCGGTAAACACCATCGACGGACTATCCAAGGCACAAGCGTTGAAGATTATTCAAGACGCTGCATTTCCAGCAGACATTGCCGAGCAGGTGGCTGACACTCTCGTCTTGCTTTGGGGAGTCTTCGTCTCTGAAGATGCCACGTTGGTTGAGGTTAACCCGCTGGTTAAGACAACCGATGGCCGCATCATCGCCCTAGATGGGAAAGTCACGCTAGATGACAACGCAGATTTCCGTCATCCTGATCATGAAGCACTTGTTGATCGCTCAGCGGCCAACGCTCTTGAAGAAGAAGCTAAAGCAAAGAACCTGAACTACGTGAAACTCGATGGCGAAGTTGGCATCATCGGAAACGGCGCGGGCCTTGTCATGAGCACCCTTGATGTAGTTGCTTACTCAGGTGAAAAATTCGGTGGAGTAAAGCCGGCAAACTTCTTGGACATCGGAGGCGGCGCCTCTGCTCAAGTTATGGCTGATGGTCTTTCCATCATCCTTGGAGACAAAGATGTGAAGAGCGTCTTCGTCAATGTCTTTGGTGGCATTACCTCTTGCGACGCGGTTGCAAATGGAATCGTTCAAGCCCTGGCAATCTTGGGTGACAAGGCGAATAAGCCAATCGTTGTTCGCTTGGATGGTAACAACGTAATTGAGGGGCGACGGATCCTCACAGAGGCAGCGCACCCACTCGTCGAACAACTAGACACTATGGATGGCGCAGCAGCACGCGCCGCGGAATTGGCGGCCAATTAATGTCAATCTTCATCGATAAGCAGACGCGCGTTCTCGTACAAGGAATGACCGGCTCCGAAGGCACCAAGCACACGAAGAAGATGCTGGCCTCTGGCACAAATATCGTTGGCGGAGTAACTCCCGGCAAGGGCGGCATGATCGTCGACATCGACGGCCACCTTCTACCTGTCTTCAATACGGTCAAGGAAGCAGTTGCCGCCACACAGGCAAACACTTCTGTCGTATTCGTTCCGCCTAAGTTCGCAAAGGCCGCAGTGATCGACGCAATTGATGCTGCCATGCCACTTGTTGTTGTCATCACCGAAGGAATCCCAGTGCACGACACGGCTGCTTTCTTCGCCTACTCACAGAGCAAGGGCCACACCCGCATCATCGGCCCGAACTGCCCAGGCATTATCACCCCCGGCCAGTCCAACGTTGGAATCATCCCGGCTGACATCACGGGCTCTGGCCCCATCGGTCTGGTCTCCAAGTCGGGCACCCTTACCTACCAAATGGCCTACGAACTGCGCGATATCGGAATCAGCACCGCTGTCGGTATCGGCGGAGACCCAATTATCGGTACCACGCATATAGATTGTCTCCGTGCCTTCCAAGACGACCCCGCGACTGAGGCCATCGTCATGATCGGGGAGATTGGCGGAGACGCTGAAGAGCGTGCCGCAGATTTCATCCGCGAATACGTCACCAAGCCAGTTGTTGGATACGTCGCAGGCTTCACTGCTCCTGAAGGAAAGACCATGGGTCACGCAGGTGCAATCGTCTCTGGTTCATCCGGAACGGCGCAGGGCAAGAAAGACGCCCTTGAGGCAGTCGGTGTACGAGTTGGACAGACGCCAAGTGAGACCGCGCGCATTATGCGCGCAATCTTGAAGCGATAGTACGTATGCTCCAACGCGTCCTATGGGTCTCGTTGACACAAGCGCTTCGGAGCATTGCTCTGGTATTACTTCCAACAGCATTTATCACCATGGTCGGGTGGGCAACTGCCGGCAGTAGCAATGGAAATACCTCCGATCCTATGCGGGCTGCATTGTGGCTCTGGCTCTCTGCTCACCATGTTCCGTTCATCTTGCTTCTGCCGCCCGCAAACCAGCCGGGGTTCCTTTCCTATCTTCCCCTGGGTGCGATGGTCTTTCCGCTGATCGCGATGCGAGTGGGCTTCATTCGCGCGAAGGCACGGATAGATTCCGGCGATCAGCACTTAAGACTTCTACGCGTTTTCTTCTCACTCTTCTACGCGGGAATAGCAGCTCTTTTGGCGTGGGGTTCTGACACGACTTCAGTTCGCCCCGTTCTTTATTACATTCCTTTGACGGTGATTCCAATGGTCTGGCTCGCCACGGTGAATGTACGAACGCGGGAAAAGGGGAAATATTTTCAAGGGGTTGATCTAGCCGTGCGAATCACTGCGATCGCACTAGGCATCTCATCGCTGGTGTTGGGCATCTCGTTGGCGTTTCACATTTCAACTATCGAGAATCTGATCGTCGTTCTCCAACCGGGATGGCTTGGCGGAGTACTCCTCTTCCTTTTCAATCTTCTCTATCTTCCCAATGCAGTCGTAGCCACTTTTGCTTACATAGTCGGTCCCGGCTTTGCTATTGGTGCCCACACATTGGTGGCTCCGCTTACTCATCGGATATTGGAGATTCCCGCAATCCCAGTGTTGGGCGCCCTGCCAACGGGTCGTCATCCCATGGTCCTCCTTAGCGCCATAGCGGTCTGTGCTACTGGCATTATTTTTTATCGGAAGAACATCTCACGTGGGGCAATCAATGTCTTGGTGAGCTTTCTGACCCTTGTCTCCATCGTTGCTTTAGTTTCCTATTTGAGTAGTGGAGCCCTTCTTACCAAAGCCATGGGATCTGTCGGTGTCTCAACCTGGCAGATTACTCTTGCTTTTGTGATTGAACTTGGCGTTGGTATCTTCTTTGCGTGGTCCATTCCTGCCGCGTTCAATTCGTTTAGTCGGAGACGAGCCGCATGAGCGCAAAGATTGTCATCCTCGCTTCAGGCCAAGGTTCCCTTGCCCAAGCAATTTTCGATGCCGTGCAAAGTGGGGGACTCAACGCGCAGATTCTCGAAGTTATTTCTGATAAGCCAGATGCGCAAGTTCTGCAACGGGCAACGGATTCTGGTATCCCAACTTTTGTCCATCCAATGCAGAAGGACCGCTTGCGGTGGGATGCACAACTTATCGAACACATGGATGCACTTGCACCTGACCTCGTCGTGAGCGCAGGGTTTATGCGGATTCTCTCTTCGTACTTTGTCTCCCGTTTCAAAATAATTAATACCCATCCGGCGCTTCTGCCTCTCTTTCCAGGGGCTCATCCTGTCCGCGATGCGATCGCCGCAGGCGCATCGGTCACTGGCGCCAGCGTGCACTGGGTGGATGCAGGCGTAGATACGGGCGAAGTCATTGCGCAAGCCCCAGTTGAGGTCCTGCCTAGCGATGACGAATCCACACTTCATGAACGCATTAAGATTGCAGAACGTGGTCTCATCGTCGCGACCCTCAAAGAACTCTTACCTACATTGGAGAACAACGGTGTCTAACGCTTCTGGGTCTGATCGCAAGCGCATTCGACGAGCCTTGGTCAGTGTTTACGATAAAACGGGCCTCATCGAACTCGGCACCGCCCTCAGTAAAGCCAATGTAGAGATCCTCTCCACGGGTTCAACGGCTAAGACCTTGCAAGGTGCCGGAATCGCAGTGACAGAAGTCAGTGATTACACGGGCTTTCCAGAGATTATGGGCGGGCGCGTGAAAACGCTTCACCCGCGCATCCATTCGGGGATTCTGGCTGATCAGGCCAATCAAGCCCACCTTGATCAAATAGCAGAACATGACATTGCACCCTTTGACCTTGTCGTCGTCAACCTCTACCCATTTGCCCAGACGATTGCCTCGGGTGCCAACTTCG
>JANXZB010000040.1 GCA_025355765.1 Actinomycetes bacterium | reverse complement strand
GGTCGGCGGCGTTTACTTCTGGGCACCTCAAGGAACCTTCGGTTTCGGACAGCTCTACGTAAAGGCATAAGGTACGAGTAGTAAAAGAAGATAGAAGATAGTTAGTGCGAGTTGAGGGTGGCTCCTATAAGGGCCACCCTCAACTACGCCAAATAAAATTTCTTTCGATGAGGAGGAGCTGGTGCTGAAATTTCTAGCCAAGCGCTTGAGCGCGACGATAGTCGTACTCGTGCTGGTCAGCGTTTCCGTCTTTATGATCTTTTCATTTCTTCCGATTGATCCGGCGCGACTCACTTGCGGAAAAGGATGTTCGCCCACAGTAATTGAGGCCAACCGTCATCGCCTGGGTCTAGATGTTCCCGTTCAAGTTCAATACGGTCGCTTCGTAAAGGGAATTTTCGTCGGTCGAACCTATGGAGAAGGTGCTGCGCGCTTAGAGTGTCCTGCACCAGCTTTCGGCTACTCATTCAATAAGCATGAATGTGTCACGCAATTAGTCGGCGAAGCCTTTCCCATTACATTTAGTTTGGCGATTGGCGCCTTCATCCTCTGGCTACTCCTTGGCATCTCGTTAGGAATCGTGGCGGCACGAAGGCAGGGAAAATGGCAGGACAAGACTGCTACGGCATTTGTATTAGTGGGTATATCTCTGCCCACTTTCGTCTCCGGAATTTTGATTCTGATTTTGGTCTTGAAACTCGGCTGGATTAACCCGATTGATATGGGTAGATGGGTCTCGCCCTTTACCAACCCAGTTGGGTGGCTCAAGAACTTCATATTCCCCTGGATCACTCTTGCGCTGATTTTTGCGGCTACCTACACCAGGTTTACCCGCGCCAACGTCATCGAGACATCTAGCGAAGATTACATTCGAACCGCCAGAGCAAAGGGACTAAGTGAGGGCGTCATCTTGCGTAAGCACACACTTCGCGCCGCGCTTGCCCCGATCGTGACAATTGCAGGACTGGACTTCGCAGGACTTCTTGGAGGAGCCATTATTACCGAACAGATTTATAACTTGCCGGGTTTGGGCAGGCTTTCTCTGCAAGCGGTTCTAATCGATTATGACTTGCCAACAATTCTGGCGACAACCTTGCTGGCTGCGACCTTCTACGTCGTGGCCAACTTGGTGGTTGACATCTTGTATGCCTATATCGATCCGAGGGTGCGTGTTGGATGAAGCCATTTCTTGAGGTAAAAAATCTTACGGTCTCATTTCCCACGGAGGACGGCCTAGTAAGAGCTTCCAACGATATTTCCTTTACGGTGGCCCGGGGTGAGACTCTGGCAGTAGTTGGCGAATCAGGATCCGGAAAATCCGTAACGTCTCTTGCGGTTATGGGGCTTCACAATCGCAAAAGCGCGATCATCAACGGCGAAGCAATCTTGAACCTGCCAACAGGGCCAGTTGATACGATTTCTGCAGCCCCCGACGTAGTGCGAAAACTCCGCGGCAAGTCCATGGCAATGATTTTTCAGGATCCTATGTCGGCTCTTCATCCTTACTACACAATCGGAGATCAAATTTCCGAGGCGTGGAAGCTCTATAACGAAGGCTCGAAGCAGGACGGGATCAAACGAGCTGTTGAGATGCTTGATCTCGTCGGAATTCCTGCCGCCGCCAAGCGAGTCAAAGAATTTCCGCATCAGTTCTCTGGTGGTATGCGTCAGCGCGTCATGATTGCGATGGCCCTGGTCAATAATCCATCTCTGCTCATCGCAGATGAGCCGACCACTGCCCTTGATGTCACCGTTCAATCCCAAATTCTTCAGCTTCTGCGAGATATGCAGAAAGAATTCAATATGGCAGTCATTCTCATTACCCATGATCTCGGAGTTGTTGCCGAAGTCGCTGATCGTGCATGTGTTATGTATGCCGGAAAAATTGTTGAGCAATCAAATATCAACGAGATCTATTACAAACCCGACCACCCTTATTCAATCGGATTGCTCAACTCCATCCCACGACTAGATCAAATGGAAGGTCGCCGTCTGCAGGCAATCCCTGGCCAACCGCCATCTTTGATTTCCCTTCCAGCCGGCTGTTCATTCAGAGCACGCTGCACATACTCAAAACTTGTTCCGAACAATCGATGTGCGACAGAGGTACCTGACTTGAATGAGAAATTTACTGGCCACTTCTCACGCTGCCATCTGACCGAAGCTCAGTTGACTGAGGCGCGTACATCTTTGGGGGCAACATCATGACCGAACCGGTACT
>JANXZB010000126.1 GCA_025355765.1 Actinomycetes bacterium | reverse complement strand
CATCTTGGCATATGCAGGCAGTGTAAGGAATTCCGGATAGTCACTAGAGATCACCATCTGTTCGAACATTTCCCGTGCATCCATCCATCGCCCAGAAATAATGGCGTCAGCACTCAGGCGTTTTGAGATCTCCGCCATCTCTTCCTCGATTATTCGAGTGACAAGTTCGGACGTCACTTTCTCGCCATCGGCGAGGGTGATACTTGTGTGCAACCACTGCCATACCTGACTACGCGAGATCTCAGCAGTCGCGGCGTCCTCCATGAGATTGTTAATTCCAACGGCGCCAAAACCACGGAGCCACGATTCGAGATACTGAATTCCCACACTGATGTTATTTCGCAACCCCGCCTCGGTCACCTTGCCATTTGCCGAGGCAACATCGAGAAGTTGAGCGGCCTCGATTTTTACATCAGATAAGGGCCTATTGAGTTGATTAGGTGCGTCTTTGAGAACTGCATCGAAGGCTTCACGACAGACTTCCACCATGCCTGGGTGAGCTACCCATGACCCATCAAAGCCATCTCCGGCTTCACGGGTCTTGTCCTCTAGCACTTTTGCAAAGGCCCGCTCGTTGGCCTCTGGATCTCTGCTTGGTATGAACGCAGCCATTCCGCCGATTGCATGCGCGCCACGTTTGTGACAGGTCTTAACAAGCAACTGCGCGTATGCACGCATGAATGGCGCGGTCATCGTCACTGAATTGCGATCTGGAAGTAGAAATTCAATTCCGCGTGTTCGAAAACTTTTAATGATGCTGAACATGTAATCCCAGCGCCCAGCATTGAGACCCGAGGAATGTTCCCGCAACTCATAGAGGATCTCCTCCATCTCAAAAGCTGCAGGATATGTTTCGATCAATGCCGTTGCACGAATTGTTCCGCGCGGGATGCCAAGAAATTCCTGTGCGTAGATGAAGACGTCATTCCACAGACGCGCCTCCAGATGACTCTCCATCTTCGGCAGATAGAAATAGGGACCTTGGCCGCGCGCTATCTGCGCCCTCGCACTTAGGGACATGTAGAGGGCGAAGTCAACAAGTGAACCTGACGTCGTCATCCGGTCCACGAGGATGTGCTTCTCCGGCAAGTGCCATCCACGCGGACGCAGAACTATGGTCGCAAGTTCTGAATCAGGTCGAAGTTCATACCGCTTGCCTTCAGGGCTGGTGTAATCGATCTTGCGGTCGATGGCGTCACGCAAGTTGAGCTGACCTTGGATCATGTTCTCCCACAACGGAGTATTCGCATCCTCGTGATCTGCCAGCCACACTTTCGCGCCAGAGTTCAAGGCGTTGATCGTCATCTTCTTATCGGTTGGACCGGTGATTTCTACTCGACGATCCACCAGTCCTGGAGCAGGCGATGCCACGCGCCAACTTCTGTCCTCGCGAATGGAACGGGTGGAGCGAAGAAAATCGAGCTGCGCCCCGCCCGCTCGTGCAACTGCTCGCCCCGCCCGCAGAGCAAGCAGCTCGCGACGACGTCCATCGAATTCACGGTGCAAAGCGCCAATAAGAGCCACGGCTTCTGGAGTCAACACCTCGCCGTAACGCTCACGCATCGGCCCGACAATTCGAATATCACCTAGATAGCTCATATAAATCACCTTTTCTTCGTCGAATGGGGACTAGTGGAATTGCTCGGACTCTGTTGAACCCGCAAGGGCCAGAGTGTCGCTCTCTGGATTGATGGCAGTTGAAACTAGGTCGAAGTACCCAGTGCCGACTTCGGCCTGATGTTTTACCGCTGTGTATCCGCGACTAGCAGCGGCGAACTCTGCCTCTTGCAGTTCGACGTACGCACTCATGCCGCGCTTTGCATAACCTTGGGCGAGATCAAACATTGCGTAGTTGAGAGAATGAAAACCTGCCAAAGTGATGAAGAGGAACTTGTATCCGAGTTTGCCCAATTCATCTTGGAAGGTGGCAATCTCTTCATCGGAGAGCGCTGCTCTCCAGTTAAACGATGGAGAGCAGTTGTAGGCCAGCATCTTGCCCGGATATTGCGCGTGAATCGCTTTTGCGAAATTGCGTGCGAGTTCGAGATCGGGTTTACCAGTCTCAACCCAAATGAGATCGCAATACGGCGCGTATGCCAGACCGCGTTCAATGACTGGGGCAAGGCCGTTGCTGATGCGAAAGAAGCCTTCCGGAGTTCTCTCACCCGTGCAGAACTGCGCATCGCGTGGATCAGCATCGGTGGTGATCAGATCTGCAGCGAGCGCGTCAGTTCGCGCAACGATCAATGTCGGAATATCCATGACATCTGCTGCCAAACGTGCTGCATTGAGCGTGCGAATGTGTTGCGCGGTCGGAATCAAGACCTTGCCACCGAGGTGTCCACACTTCTTCTCCGATGCAAGTTGGTCTTCCCAGTGAACGGCAGCAGCACCCGAGGTGATCATGTTTTTCATCAACTCAAAAGCGTTGAGTGCGCCACCGAAGCCAGCTTCGGCATCGGCAACGATCGGCACGAACCAGTCGGTGCCAACATCGCCGGTGGAACATGCGATTTGATCTGCACGCGTCAGCGCGTTGTTGATCCGACGGACGACGGCCGGTACGGAGTTGGCTGGATACAGACTCTGATCCGGGTAGGTCTGCCCGGACAGGTTGGCATCGGCTGCTACCTGCCACCCAGAAAGGTAGATCGCCTTCAGCCCGGCTTTGACCATCTGGACGGCCTGGTTTCCAGTGAGG
>JANXZB010000095.1 GCA_025355765.1 Actinomycetes bacterium | reverse complement strand
GCGGTGAAGTGGACTTGCAGCCGGGCTGATTTGGTATTCGGATCAAATTCACAACTTCGCGCCATTGCAGAGGTCTACGCGAGCAATGATGCCAAGGATAAATTCGTCCAAGACTTCGTCGCAGCGTGGAACAAAGTGATGATGCTAGATCGATTTGATCTGGTGTGACTAAGTCAATAGCCCAGGGGGACTTCATGGTTAGTACTCTTAATTCATGAAATCACGGAGCGCTATTCTGGTCTTGGTCATGTCCTTGTCGTTTGGACTTTCTGGTACCGCATTCGCGGCAGCTCCAACTCCTTCGAGTTCGGCTAGTCCTACGAGAGCCGAAGAAGTTGCCGCGATCCAAGGTCAGTACAACCCGATCTTTGAAGCTGAGTACGCCAGGCTCCTGGTCCTTAAGAAGAAGGCGCTCGTAGACGCGGATCTCACTAAAAGGGTTAAGGCAGTGTTGGTGGACTTCTTGGGCGCGCGAAGAGTGATTGATACGAACCTCAGTGATGTGAATTCCGGTCTCTCGGCAACGAGGGATTATGCGGAAGAGGAAACTGGAGAGTTTTCAAGCACCATAGGCATTCTTGAAGCGATGGCCGCCCAGATCAAGACCATTTCTTGCATCAAGGCAAAGGTAGTAAAAAAGGTTTCAGGGATGGCACCAAAGTGTCCAAAGGGTTATAAGAAGAAGTAATTATTAGTCAGAGGCGGATCAAAGCCCTTTACAGAACTGGAAATCTCATTCCAATTAGTTCTTCGGAGATCGCCCAAAGCCGTCGTGCGTCTTCACTATTCCCTGCTCGTGCGCTGGGGGCATTTATTGCCGGAGAACCCCATAATGAATGGTGAGGTCCGAAATATTGGCCGCCTTGAACATGCGGGTCCGCCGCGGCTCTGAGGGCTGGTAAGGCTCCCTGGTACGCAGAATGTGCGATGAGTGGCGCGCTCAAGTAAAAACCGAGAGCGAGAATCCCTCCACCATTTTGGCCAAGCTTCGTGTGGGCCACCCCGGGGTGGGCAGCAAGCGCCTTAGTTGATGATTGGGGGCCTAGCCGCCTGTTCAGTTCAAGGATGAACAGCAAGATCGCGAGTTTGCTCTGTCCGTACGCCCCCCATCGGCTATATCGCCGCTTCTCATACATGAGATCGTCGAATTCCATCCTCCCGAATTTGTGCGCGCTGCTTGATATGGAGACCACTCGTGACTGCGGCGTGGACAGTAGAAGCGGCATCAGTATCGAAGTGAGAGCAAAGTGACCCAGATAGTTGACCCCGAATTGCATCTCGAAACCATCTGCGGTGCGGTTCTCGTTTATGGCCATGAGACCTGCATTATTAATCAGCATGTGGAGGCCGCCTTCAGTTTTCAGAAAGTTGCTGGAGAATCTTGTTACGGAGTCCAAACTTGAAAGGTCAAGATGCTTAACTACGACCTCTCCTTCGGGATTTGTTCTCATAATTTTTTCGGCGGCAGCATCGGCTTTTGATGAATCTCGACATGCCATAACAACGCGAGCTCCATGGTGAGCCAAAACCTTTGAGATTTCGAATCCGAGTCCGGAGTTGGCTCCTGTGACAATTGCTGTTTTCCCGCCAAGGTGAGGGATGAGATCCTCGCTCCACCGATCATCCAATTTCTTCATTTACTTTTTCCTAAGCATTTTGCGAATCTGTTCCAATGCCGTCTTCACACGTGCTTCATATCCGTGAGATGTCGGGTGGTAGTACTCCGTGCCAACGAGTGCGTCGGGCAAGTACTGCTGCGGGGCAACCGCTAGCTCTAAGTCGTGCGGATAGATATAAGCGTTTGATTCTCGCGCAGCGTTGACTTGGCTATCGCGCAGAGCGCCTGAATGGGCGTCTCGCAGATGTGCAGGAACAGGACCGCCTTTGGACAAACGCAGATCGGCAATCGCCGATTCGATAGCGAGGTAGGCAGCGTTAGATTTTGGTGCGCAGGCAAGGTAGGTGACCGCCTCGGCCAAGATAATCCGCGCCTCAGGCATGCCCACCATCGCAACGGCCTGTGCTGCAGCGACCGCTA
>JANXZB010000081.1 GCA_025355765.1 Actinomycetes bacterium | reverse complement strand
CAAAGTGATGAAAAGGAACTTGTATCCGAGTTTGCCCAATTCATCTTGGAAGGTGGCAATCTCTTCATCGGAGAGCGCTGCTTTCCAGTTAAACGATGGAGAGCAGTTGTAGGCCAGCATCTTGCCCGGATATTGCGCGTGAATCGCTTTTGCGAAATTGCGTGCGAGTTCGAGATCGGGTTTACCAGTCTCAACCCAAATGAGATCGCAATACGGCGCATATGCCAGAGCGCGTTCAATGACTGGGGCTAGGCCGTTGCTGATGCGAAAGAAGCCTTCCGGAGTTCTCTCACCCGTGCAGAACTGCGCATCGCGTGGATCTACATCACTGGTGATCAGATCTGCAGCGAGCGCGTCAGTTCGCGCGACGATCAATGTCGGAATATCCATGACATCTGCTGCCAAACGTGCTGCATTGAGCGTGCGAATATGTTGCGCGGTCGGAATCAAGACTTTGCCACCGAGGTGTCCACACTTCTTCTCCGATGCAAGTTGGTCTTCCCAGTGAACGGCAGCAGCACCCGAGGTGATCATGTTCTTCATCAACTCAAAAGCGTTAAGCGCGCCACCGAAGCCGGCTTCGGCATCGGCAACAATGGGCACGAACCATTCGGTGCCAACATCGCCGGTGGAACAGGCGATCTGATCTGCGCGAGTCAGGGCGTTGTTGATCCGGCGGACAACTGCCGGTACGGAGTTGGCTGGATACAGACTCTGATCCGGGTAGGTCTGCCCGGACAGGTTGGCATCGGCTGCTACCTGCCACCCAGAAAGGTAGATCGCCTTCAACCCGGCCTTAACCATCTGAACCGCCTGGTTTCCAGTGAGGGCTCCGAGGGCTCGAACGAAGGGCTCCTCTCGCAAGAGCTTCCAGAGCCGTTCGGCTCCGCGGCGAGCCAAGGTGGATTCCTCAACCACGGTTCCACGTAGGCGGACCACATCTTCGGCGGTGTAGGTGCGCTTGATGCCGGCCCACCTGGGATCCATCTCCCACTCGTACTGGATCTCTTCTGCGCTCTTTAGATTCTTCATGGTCGCTTCCTCTCGTTCCACCGTGGTAATTCCAAGTAGACGTATCTTCTTTACAAATACTTGACACGCACAGGCAAATTTGTGGAAAGATTCGCCGAACTTGACAGAAAAAGGGATGAGGCCAAAATTTCTACAGAATTTGACTCAGTAGCACTGGGCCGATGGATTCGCCACTATCGCAAGGCCAAGGGGATGACCCTGGATCAGCTGGCCAAGGCGGTGGATGCCTCCCCTTCGCATCTCTCCCTGATCGAGACCGGCCAGCGCGAAGCGCGCGTCACCATGCTCTCCAAAATCGCAGCCACATTGGAGGTGCCGGTCAGTTCGCTGATGAGCCCGCCCAAGGCCGATCGCCGGACCGAACTGACGATCTCGCTAGAGCACGCCCAACGAAGCGATCTGTATTCATCCTTGGCCCTGCGAAAGGTGCGGGTCGGCCCGAGCCTTCCAACCGATGCCCTGGAGGCACTGGTTGGTCTTCATCAGGAATTGGTGCGCCGATCCTCCATCGCGGCGGCCACTCCGGAGGAAGCACGCAAAGCAAATGCGCAACTTCGTATCTCGATGAAGCAGAGAAACAACTACTACCGCGAGATCGAAGATGAGGCCAGGAACCTCCTCACCGCGGTAAAACACCAGGGCGGCCCGCTCGGTGAGCGCCGGATTGAACAGTTAGCCAACCATCTCGGTTTTGAATTGGCCTATGTGCAAAATCTTCCACACTCGACAAGGTCGCTTACCGATCTTAAAAATCGTCGCGTCTTCATTCAAGAATCCGGCACGGAAGGGCGCGACCCGCGCACGATCATTCTGCAAGCTCTCGGTCACCAAGTCCTCAAACATCAGCCACCTACGAACTTCGCCGACTTCCTGCGCCAGCGAGTTGAGGTGAATTACTTTGCGGCCGCTCTGTTGATTTCTGAAGAGCATGCCGTTCCGTTGTTGCAACGTGCCAAGGAGGGCCGTTATATCGCCATGGAGGATTTACGCGACGCATTCTCAGTCTCATATGAAACAGCAGCGCACCGCTTTACAAATCTGGCCACGGAACACCTTGGGCTGCAAGTTCACTTTCTACGTGTCCACGAAAGCGGCACGATCTACAAAGCTTACGAAAACGATAATTTCCCACTCCCGGCTGATTCGTTGGGAAGCATCGAGGGTCAACTCGCGTGCCGGCATTGGACTTCTCGTTCGGTCTTCCAAGAAAAAACTCCTGGTGTCAGTTTCTACCAGTACACCGACACTCCCAACCACACCTACTGGTCTTCGGCGCAGACTGAACACACCTCAAGTGGTCATTTTTCCGTCTCGGTTGGTGTGAAATTCGCAGATTCCAAGTGGTTCCGCGGACGTGAGACAACTCATAGGAGAAGTTCAACGTGCCCAGATCCGAAGTGCTGCAAAGAACCTGCAGCGGCACTTCAAGAAAAATGGGCTGGATACGCATGGCCCAGTGCGCATGCGCATTCCCATCTTCTTGCCGCACTTCCTCCCGGAACATTTCCCGGAGTTGATGCGACCGAAGTCTTTGAGTTCCTAGATGGACAGTCTTAGTAGCGAGCCCTAACATTCGATCTGACTCCTATCCTTGTTATGGACGGACTGGTCAACGCGATAGGGAGGCTCTCTTGTCTAAGGTGTATGAAAATATCGCTGAGTCACTCGATGGAGTAATGAAAGACGGCATGATTTTGGCTGTCGGTGGCTTTGGCCTCTGCGGAATTCCTTCAGATTTGATCGATGTGGTTAAAGCATCAGGCGTGAAAGATCTGGTTGTCGTCTCCAACAATATGGGCATTGACGGCAAAGGACTTGGACTTCTTCTTGAAAATGGTCAGGTTCGAAAGGTCATTGCTTCCTACGTTGGTGAGAACAAACTCTTTGCGGAGCAATTCCTAGATGGCAAATTGGAAGTTGAATTCAGCCCGCAGGGAACCTTGGCAGAGCGATTGCGCTGCGGCGGCGCTGGCATTCCTGCCTTCTACACCAAGACTGGCGTCGGGACCCTCGTTGCCGAAGGTAAGCCTCATGCCGAATTTGATGGCGAGTTATACGTGCAAGAGCGTGCGATTGTTGCTGATGTCGCCCTAGTCCATGCGTATCAAGCTGATACAGAGGGCAATCTCGTTTACCGATACACCGCGCGCAATTTCAATCCGCTAGTAGCCACCGCTGGAATCGTGACAATCGCCGAGGCTGAGCACATCGTGCAGCCTGGAGAAATCGACCCCAATCACATCATCACACCCGGAGTATTTGTGCAGCGACTTATTCGCACCACCGACCGAGTAAAAGACATTGAACAGCGCACAGTGCGCCCAGTAGCAGTGAAGTAAGGATAAAGACCATGGCCTGGACACGAGATGAGATGGCTGCAATCGCTGCTACTGAATTGAAAGACGGCGATTATGTGAACTTGGGAATCGGCATTCCAACACTCGTAGCAAACAATTTGCCAGCTGGTGTATCGGTGACCCTGCAAAGTGAGAACGGAATCTTGGGCATGGGTCCCTTCCCCTATGAAGGTGAAGAGGATGCCGACCTCATCAATGCCGGAAAGCAGACGGTCACACTTCTGCCAGGTGCTGCAATTTTTGATTCGTCCATGTCCTTCAGCATGATCCGCGGCGGGCATGTGAAAGTCGCCATTCTTGGTGCGATGGAAGTTTCTGGAACTGGAGATCTCGCTAACTGGACCATCCCAGGCAAGATGGTTAAGGGCATGGGCGGTGCAATGGATCTGGTGGCCGGCACACCTCGTGTTGTCGTCTTGACCGAACACGTCGCCAAGGATGGCAAGCCAAAGATCGTCAATACATGCTCGCTGCCACTTACCGGCGTAAAGGTAGTCGACAAAATTATTTCCGACCTCGCTGTATTCGACATCACCGACAAAGGCCTAGTGC
>JANXZB010000056.1 GCA_025355765.1 Actinomycetes bacterium | reverse complement strand
CTTGCTAGACCACGCCAGATTAGAGCAAGGCTTCGAGTCCACACACACCACTTCCCCAGCAGGTGCACCTCTTGCCTCGATCGACGGCGTGCGTGCTCTGATGCAGTTGCGTGGGCGCGAACTCATTGAAAACTTGCTCACGATCGTGGGCGAATTTCGAAAGACTCTCACCGCCGAATTTGGAGACTCCGTTCTACTCAAGACAGAGGATTTTGGAGAAGGTCGATTCGATCCAACCAAACTTGTTCTTCGCGCGAATATCCTTGGCGCCGACGGAATCGAATTAGAGAAGGATCTACTTGCAGCCAATATCCGAGTCGAGATGGCAGATCGTGATACTCTGATTTTTCAAGTCACGGTTGCGGATGACGCAAGAACCCTGAAAAAACTCTCGGATGCCCTCATTCCAATTTTGCGAAATCATTTGGGCAGGAGCCGAAGTAGCGCAGCGGCGTTAAGTTGGACGATCACTCCGCAGAGAGGCGCATCACTGCGAGAGGCGTATTTTGGAAAGAGCGAACTCGTCGAGACCGCGAAGGCAATCGGCAGAGTGAGCGTTGATCTCGTCGCTCCCTATCCGCCCGGGGTAGCGGTGCTTGCCCCTGGCGAAATCATCACCAAGGAGATCTTGGATGGACTTCTTGAAGCCAAAGCCGAAGGCACACGTATTGCATACGCCACAGATCACACGCTGACCCACTTCCGAGTGCTTGTAAAATAGTGTCTTGGCGGCAGCGCGCTAGTAAACTTGCACTTATTCCAAGTTCCTATATTGAATACTCGAATTGGAGAGGTCAAAATGTCTGATCAAAGTTGGAAGGCCACTGGACTCACTTGCAACCATTGCGCCAAGCCGGAAAGTACGTGTTGGCCTCGTAATTCTTCTTCATCCTCCTCTCCCATTGCGCTATTGGTAGTCTTTGGCGCATGTCTGAATTCCAAATAATGCGTTGGCACCAAATCCCGAGCATGGTCATTGCCCGCGAAGGCGATCAAGTAATCAAGATCATGCTTGCCACTCGATTCCAAGAGGCCATCGACGAAGCCGCGATGCGTATGGGCGAAATTGATGCTGATGCATACACCTCTGGCTGGAACCGCGACCCTTGGGTTGAATCAACGGAATTGGTACAAGCCCTAGCAGATCGCGTTGCGGCCGAACTAGAGGAAACATTTTCTGAAGAGCATCTACAAGAAATTCTCGACGAATTGGGGAAGAAATAGTGTCTACCATTTATGAGGCGCTCGAGCAGTCTACGTTGGTCTCCGACGGGGCCATGGGCACGATGCTACAAGAACGCGGCCTCACCGATGGTGGCTCTCCCGAATTATGGAATGTAGAGAGACCCTCAGCAATTGAGGACGTTCTCGAAGAGTACGCAAGTGCAGGAGCGCGACTCTTGACGACAAATACTTTTGGCGGAACCCGTGGTCGCCTTGCAATGCACGGGATTGCGGATCGTGTCCACGAATTGAACAAGGCTGGTGCCGAAATCGCGAAGCACGTGGCGCATCACCATCCCGGTACTTTCGTGATGGGAGATGTTGGGCCGACTGGCGATCTCATGGAACCAATGGGGACTCTCACCATTGAGGGTGCCACCGAGATTTTTGCGGAACAAATCAAGGGATTGGTTGATGGTGGGGTCGACGCAATCCTCATCGAGACGATGAGTGATCTTTCTGAGGTTGAGGCTGCGATCAATGCTTCTCGCGAAGTGGCACCACATCTTCCCGTCATCGCCACCATGAGTTTTGATACTAATTTGCGGACGATGATGGGAGTCAAGCCTGCCCAGGCAGTTGCCAAACTTTCCGCTCTGGGGGTCCGTATCATCGGCGCTAATTGCGGTCGCGGCATGGATGAGATGCGCCTGATCGCACGCGAAATGGTTGAAGCAAGACCCGAAGGCGTCTTCATAATTGCTCAATCCAACGCAGGTCTGCCGATACTGGTCGGCGACATTTTTGAATATCAGGGAACGCCAGATGAGATGGCCAAGTTTGCTGATGAGATGAAAGAACTGGGAGTAAATATCGTCGGCTCCTGTTGTGGATCAACACCTGCACACACCGCGGCAATCGCTAAAGAGATCAATAAGTAATCAATGGTTTCTCTTGGCATGTTGACCATCTTGGTCGACGATTATGACCGCGGGATTGATTACTTCACCAACAAACTTGGGTTCAC
>JANXZB010000042.1 GCA_025355765.1 Actinomycetes bacterium | reverse complement strand
AGCGGCCGTTGTGCCACTCGCGATCCCAATGATGGCCGGACCCGGAGCAATCGCGACCGTTATTGCGATTGGCAACTCGGATCGAGGAGTCGTCCGCGTCGCTGACGTCATCATCATTTTGGTTCTGTCTTTGATGACCTTTCTATTGCTACTACTGGCCGAGCCGATCGAACGATTCCTTGGCGATCAAGGCTTGATGGTGCTCACTCGAATATTTGGCCTGCTTCTGCTGGCAATTGGCGTCTCTACGATTATGTCGGCACTGACTTCGGCATTCCCTGGTTTGAATTAGCCCTCTTCGACGAGAGCCTTAAGCCGAACTAATGTCTTGGCAACTGCAATTTGAGTCCATGGATATGCCTTGCGCATCCTCAACCAGGCTTGTGAAATTGAAGTGGTTCCATCAAAGGTTTCCGTCACTTCAGTCTGGGTTGGGGAAATACTCCGCAAGTCGTATTTCCACCTCCATCGACCGAGATGCCTCCATGCGATGTGCTTACCTTCCTCAAACTCAACAACCTTGTTCAAGATTCGATAGTGGATACCAAGTTTCATATGCATTCCAAATTTGGATCCGAGGCTCAGGCGAATCGGACCGCTAACGTTTGATTGAATCGTCTTAGTTCCATCGAAATCCTTATGTTTTTTTGGATCTACGAGCAACTCGAAAATCCTGGCTGCTGGGGCGTTAATGGTTATTCGAGCCGATTTGATCTGTGGATTACCAGTTTCGAGGATCTCGGCTCGCACCGGCGAGGCTTCACTTGTCATAGCGAAATCCTAGTGGCTTGGTAGAGGAGACGAGCCGCCGGATAAGTCGTTTGCAATTCCTAGACAACTGGAACGCCAATAATCATTTGAAAGTCAGGATCCATGGGGTCTTTTATGGGCGCATCTCCCTGCCTGAAATAGGCAAGATCTCCATATAAGCCTTCTGATAGGAAGCCGCAATAGTGGAAATTGGCCCAGAATGTACTACCTCTAAATAGTTGCCTTCCGGAATTTCAATACTTTCAAATCCAGATGGAACCGCGAAACTCGAATCCATCATGGCTCCAGCAAAGTAGTCCATCGGGGCATCAAAGGAGATACTTGGTATGCAAGCTCCGTAGAAAGTCTCAGTCTTAACTAATTCAGTATTTGCTGCATTTGCAAAGAAAACTTCCCACAACTCTCGAATTGCACTTGCATCGTATTTCTCTGGATTGAAAATCGGCTAAATTGAAGTACGGATTCCAATTGATTTGCCTTGCATAATGTAATTAGTCTCAGGCATTGCCAAAAAATATAGACCTCGTGGCAATGTGTCAAGGTTGCTCACTCGGGAAGTGAAGCAAAATCCCTCTTCACCTGGTTGTACCAACGCATACCAGCAAATGGATTCTTCCAACGACCCTTCATCGCCTTGAGCGCTGCTTCATGGCTAGAGTCACCCGATGCTACTTCTTCACGAAGATGCTTATCCTGCGCTTTGATGATTGCATTTGCATCTTTACCGGAATGCATTTGGTCACATGGCCCGCCAAGCTGTTTACATGTCATTGATTTCATGGGGAAATTCAATCACGAACAAATGGAGACGAATAGTCGCCCCGAATCCAAGAATGTGGGCGGAGATTTAGCCGCCCACCTAATTTTAGAGAAGAGTCGCCCTATAAGCCGGATCCTGTCGAGGATCACCATCCATCTAGTTCCGCAATTGCTCGCGGAATCAAACGACCTACCCGGTAGCTCGAACGAGCAGTTCTCAAGGGCTACCTGTCTGGTCTTGCTCCAAGTGGGGTTTACCTAGCCAAACGGAGCTTGCCCTGCCAAGGTGCGACAAGGCGCTGATACCCTTAACGTATGAGCCAGCGTCTGGAATACCTACGAGCGAACAGTGAAGCTATAAGGACTATCGCCGCCCGCCATAAGGCTCGCTCAATCTCTGTATTCGGTAGCGTTGCCCGAGGAGAAGATCGACCAGGTAGTGATATTGATTTTCTCGTCGATTGTGACCCAACTGCTTCACTCTTTGACCTCGTCCATATGCGCCAAGAACTCATCGACTTCCTCCAAGTGGATGTAGATCTTGTCGATCAAGGAGGATTACTCCCTCGAGACTCCCACATCCGAGAAGAAGCGCTGGTTCTGTGAACCAGAACGACAAGCGCCGCATTCAAGACATTCTAGAATTGGCTGCTGAACTGGCGGAATATACAAATGAAGGTCGAGAGCGTTTTGATTCTGAACTATCACAACTGCGGGCGATAGAACGGGTTATCGAATTAATTGGAGAGTCGGCATCCGCTATTTCCAGTGAATCTCGGGCAACGATTGTGAACGTCGACTGGGCAGGTTTGATCGGGTTGCGGGTAATGCTTGCCCACAACTATCAACGAATAAAGAGATCTCAGTTGTGGGTTGCAGCCACAGTTGACGTCCCTTTGCTTGCCCAAAATCTCAAAAATTTCTCTTGATTTAAGCTAAAGGTAAAAATAGAGGAGTCGCCCTGTAAGCACGAGGCATCATCGTATGAGAATCACTCAAGATGTGCGCCCTTTGGAGATTCGTGCCTAACTTGTAGATTATTTAGCTAGCCATGGCTCTAGATATCACTGATAGTGAGATAGTTAAGATCGCAGTTGAAGCCGCGATTGAGCGTTTTGGCCATATCGACGTACTTGTAAATAATGCGGGCAATTTCTACGCAAGATTCTTTGAAGAAATTAATGACGAACAGTTTCGCAAGCAGATGGAGACCAATTTCTTTGGAGCTCTCAACGTAGCCCGAGCAGTTTTACCTATTATGCGTAAGCAAAAAAGTGGCAATGTGATTTCCATTTCATCAACTGCTGGAATAGTTGGCTTGGAATTTTGTGGCGCTTACTGTGCCCTAAGTTCGCCCTTGAAGGATGGATGGGATCTCTCACTCATGATGTGGCACCTTTTGGAATCAAAACCACGATTGTAGAACCTGGCTTATTCCGTACCGAACTCCTCGTTGAAGGCGACTCCACTATCTGGCCAAGACTTTCGCTAGATGACTATCAGGAACGAACTCTTCCAACGATTGAAAGATGGAAAGGTATGAGTGGAAAGCAAGGCGGAGATCTGGCCAAACTCGCTAGCGCACTTATCAAGATAGCTGATATGCAAGAGCCACCGCTTCGCTTTGGTGCAGGAACAGATGCTGTCGATGTTCTAGAGCAAAAAGCTAAGTTACTTCTGAACCAAGCGGCTGTGCACCGTGAACTGTCTTCCAATATGGATCTTGTTTAACTGGATACCTTCAATCCGTGCACCAAGGTGCAGTTCTTGAAAGCTTTAAAGAAGAGCCGCCCTATAAGCCGGATCCTGTCGAGGATCACCATCCATCTAGTTCCGCAATTGCTCACGGAATCAAGCGACCTACCCGGTAGCTCGAACGAGCAGTTCTCAAGCGCTACCTGTCTGGTCTTGCTCCAAGTGGGGTTTACCTAGCCATCTGCGTTGCCGTAGATGCTGGTGGTCTCTTACACCACCGTTTCACCCTTACCTGTTATTGCTAACAAGCGGTTTATTTTCTGTGGCACTGATCCCGCGGATTGCTCCGGGTGGGCGTTACCCACCACCTCGCTCTGTGGAGTCCGGACTTTCCTCGGCATCGCTCAGAATTAACTGGGCTACAACGCGGTGATCCGGGCGACTCTTCTGTAAGGCAAAGGATACGGGAAATGCAGGGCTAGCGGGATTTGTCCTCATCGCGGTCAGAACGGCGCACTGTTACTTCCAAAAACTGAGTAGAACGGAGGATAACAAGAATAATGACTGTGAAGCCCACGGCAACCAACTGGAAGCCAAGGCCCACGGCGCAGCCCATTCCGGCAGCCGCCAAGATCGTTGCCGCGGTTGTAACTCCCTGAACGCCGCCTCGTCGATCTGTGAAAATCAATCCGGCACCGAGAAAGCCGATGCCCGTGATGATCGCGTGCATCGCACGGGTTGGGTCCCCGTACCGAGCATTTATATCCATGACTGAGCCCACGGCAACCACAATGGCTGAGACTGAACCAACGAGGGCCATGGTGCGAGGACCAGCGGACTTGCCTGCACGATCGCGTTCCCAACCAATGATGGATCCGAGGAGCGCACCGATCGCACCATCAATGATGACGGCCAATTGCTGCCAGTGATCAATTACGCGAAGGTTTAGCGCAGTTTGATGAAGATTTATCATGGTTTATTGTACTTACCTCCCCCCTGAAATACCTTGATTGCAAAGCCTTTTATCGAGACTTTCCCGTACGATCTAAGACATGACGGCATCGGCGCTCCACGATGATCCCAAGTGGGCGCGCGCAAATACTCTCTTCCTGACCTCTGGTGCCGGTAAAGATGTTGCCCTGCTAGGAGTTCCAGCTTGTGAAACCGCGCTCACACCAACTTCGGCGCACCTAACCCCAGCAGCCATTCGAACAGCACTTGCTAGATTTTCGACGTACTCAATTAGCCACGAGATAGATCTGCGCGATCTGGATCTTCGCGATTTAGGCAATGTGGACTCCCCTGATGGCGAAGCGGGCAATCTTAGAGTTGCCGCGGCAGTAACCCAAGTGCGTAATCACCACAAACTTCTTATTGCATTAGGCGGGGACAATTCAATTACTTACTCGGTTGCTGCTGGACTTTGGTCAGATCTTTCGCATTGCGGTCTGATCACTCTGGATGCCCACCTTGATCTTCGCGACGGCAAGTCAAACGGTTCGCCTGTGTGGCGGCTGATCCAAGCAGGTATGCGCGGCGCCCACATCGTTCAAATCGGTATTAACGATTTTGCAAATAGTCGCGAATATTTTGCCAGAGCCAAAGATGCAGGAATTCATGTCGTGACCCGCGATGTTTTGCGGAAACGACCGATAGCCGACGTCATGGCTGAAGCGCTAGATATCGCAGGGGGAAGCGATCGCGAAATCTACGTCGATTTGGATGTAGATGTATGCGATAGATCGGTTGCCCCCGCCTGCCCTGCCTCGGCACCTGGTGGCATCACGGCGGACGAATTCCGGCAGGCCGCCTTCTTAGCAGGGGCTGACGCCCGGGTGCGAGCCCTTGATATCACTGAGATCGACGCGGCAATGGATACTCCAGATCAGAGGACTGTCCGGCTCGGCGCGCTCCTGGTACTTGAAGCCGCGTGTGGCGTAGCACTGCGTTAATCGGGTTCGGGGCTAGCGAAGATCTGTGACCACTTTCTTCGCGGCACCTACGACCTTGCCTGATTGAATCAATTCCACAGCGGCTTCTAGTTCAGGGGAAAGCCAACGATCGGGCCCGATGCCAGGAACAACTTCCCGCAGAACTTCGATCACTGACTTTGTAGCAGGAGCCGGGGCAAGGCCTTTTCGAAATTCGATTGCGCGAGCCGATGTCACGAGTTCGATCGCCAGAATACGAGAGAGGTTCTCAACAACCTTGCGAAGTTTGCGAGCAGCACTCCAGCCCATGGAAACGTGGTCTTCCTGCATTCCCGAACTTGGAATCGAATCCACACTTGCTGGAGTCGCAAGTCTTTTGTTCTCGCTCACCAAACCTGCCTGTGTGTACTGTGCAATCATGAGACCGGAATCAACACCTGGGTCATTTGCAAGAAAGGGCGGAAGTCCACTTGAGCGGTGCTGATCCAACATGCGATCAGTGCGCCGCTCCGATATCGAACCGAGATCTGCTGCGGCTATGGCAAGAAAATCCAAAACGTAACCAACGGGTGCCCCGTGAAAATTGCCGTTGGATTCGACCCGACCATCTGGAAGAACAACGGGATTGTCGATGGCACTTTGCAATTCACGTCCAGCAATTGTGGATGCATATTCAATTGTATCTCGCACTGCACCGTTGACTTGAGGCGCACATCGCAAAGAGTAAGCATCCTGCACTCGAGAAACATCTTTGCGATGAGAGGCAACTATCCCCGAATCCTTAAGAAGTGCAAAGAGATTGGCAGCGCTGGCGATCTGGCCCACTTGCGGGCGAAGCGGTGCATGCAATTCGGGAGCGAAAACTCGATCTGTGCCGAGCAATCCTTCGATGCTCATCGCAGCCGTAATGTCGGCAACCGTGCAGAGCGCGGCAAGATCAGTGCAGGCAAGAACCAACATGCCGAGCATGCCATCGGTGCCATTGATAAGGGCCAAACCTTCTTTGGCCTCCAGTTCGATAGGGGAAATACCTGCAGCCGTCATCGCATCGATGGAGGCCATCAATGTGCCGTGAACATCGTGCACCTCTCCTTCACCCATCATGGCTAGCGCACAGTGAGAAAGCGGGGCCAGATCACCACTGCAACCGAGGGATCCGAATTCTGGGACAACTGGGGTTATGCCAGCGTTGAGAAAATCTGCGTATACCTGGGCTACCTCAACGCGCACCCCCGTGCGGCCAGTTGCCATCGTGCGCAGGCGCAGGAACATCAAAGCTCTAACTACTTCTCGCTCCACGGCCGGACCCAAGCCCGCAGCGTGAGATCGAATGAGAGATTTCTGCAATTGTGTTCGATCTGCCACATCAATGTGTCGATTTGCTAGCGCACCAAACCCGGTGGAGACGCCATAAACGGGCACTCCCCCGGCGGCGTAGCCCTCGATGTATTTCCTTGTCTTGGCGATCGCCTCAATTGCCTCGGCAGAGATTACGACCTTTGCATTCTCCCGAGCCACGGCAACGACGTCCTGAAAAGTGACACCGCCGACCCCGAGTAAAACAGTCTTACTTGATTCGATTGCCATTGCGCCAAACCTCATCTATTAATGGAACCCCGGGACGGTAAGCAAGGTGTACATAGGAAGGCGTGCTGAGGATCGAGAAATCGGCGCTGGCCGATAGTCCAAGATGACCCACGTCTTTGCGACGCAACGCCATCGCGCCCCCTTTTGTCGCAGCCCATACGGCTTGCTCTGGTGAAAAATAGAGGTCTCTCACTGCGATTGCAATCACGAAGGGCATGTTGGTCGTATACGAACTGCCAGGATTGCAATCGGTGGCAAGCGCGACTTTTACCCCCGCCTCAAACAATCTGCGCGCATCTGAGTAATTGGACCGAGTGGAAAATTCAGCGGCCGGCAACAACGTGGCTATCGTCTCTGACTCAGATAGCAGATCAATATCCGAATCGGACAAGTAGGTCACGTGATCAACGGATGCGGCATCGAGTTCCACTCCGATCTGAACGCCTTCGCCTGGTCCGAATTGATTTGCATGAATACGCGGTAACAATCCCTTTGCAATTCCCGCCTTCAATATCTTTCTCGACTGCTCAGGAGTAAACGCTCCCTTGTCACAGAAAACGTCAATCCACTTCGCATTTGGCTTGGCCGCCTCCAACATTGGCCCGCACACCAATTCCACGTAATCATCTGGGTGATCGAAATATTCCTTCGGGACTATGTGGGCACCAAGAAAAGTTGTTTCCGGCGTCAGTTGTTTGGCCACAACAAGTTGGCGCGCTTCATCATCAACCGTTAGTCCGTAGCCGGATTTGCATTCAATTGTTGTGGTCCCTGAAGAATTTGCCTCTGCGATCAGGCGTCGGCCGCTCTGCAGGAGTTGACCGTTACTTGCCTTCCGTGTGAGTTCGACTGTGTAGCCAATACCGCCGGCTGAATATTGCTCGCCTCGCATTCTGGCACCGAACTCATCGCTTCGATCCCCCGCAAAAATCAAATGGGTGTGGCTATCCACGAATCCAGGAATGATGCAGCGTCCGTGCGCATCTATCTTGTTCTGTGCTTCAGCGCGCGGTGCCGAGGCCGATTCGCCAACCCACGTAATGCTCCCTTTTTCAATGAGAAAGGCGGCATTTCTCAGCAATCCGAGCGGGGTGCCATCAAAGGAGGAATCATTGGTAACTAGGAGGCCGATGTTGTCGACGAGCGTTCGAGTCATTCTCACTCCACATCCAACATCGGAACATGCACGTGTTTTTCACGTGCTGTTTGTATGGCTCCTTCATATCCGGCATCAGCATGGCGGATCACGCCCATGCCAGGATCATTGGTGAGCACGCGAGCTAATTTCTGGGCGGCTAACGCCGTGCCATCAGCAACTGAGACTTGTCCGGCATGAATGGAGCGCCCGATTCCGACGCCGCCGCCGTGGTGAATAGATACCCACGAGGCACCGGAGGAAATATTGACCATCGCATTGAGCAATGGCCAATCCGCAATCGCATCAGAGCCATCGATCATCGACTCGGTCTCTCGATAAGGAGATGCGACCGAACCACAGTCCAAGTGATCGCGACCGATGACAATGGGCGCCGAGACTTCCCCACGTGCAACTAAATCGTTAAAGGCGAGACCGGCCTTGTCGCGTTCGCCATAACCCAACCAACAAATGCGCGCCGGCAACCCTTGAAACGCCACCTTCTCCTGAGCCATGGTGATCCAACGATGGAGTCCCTCATTTTCGGGAAAGAGGTCCAGCACCGCTTTGTCCGTGCGATAGATATCTTTGGGATCCCCCGATAACGCCACCCAGCGAAAGGGCCCTTTGCCTTCACAGAACAGCGGGCGGATGTATGCCGGAACAAAACCAGGAAAAGCGAATGCGCGTGCATACCCTCCCTGCCTTGCCTCATCGCGTATGGAATTGCCATAGTCGAAGACTTCGGCGCCTTTGTCCATAAAGCCAACCATCGCTTCAACGTGTTTGGCCATGGATTCACGGGCGCGCTTTGTGAAACTTTCCGGATCATCTTTTGCCAATTGCGCCACATCATGAAATTCGACACCGATGGGCACATAAGAAAGTGGGTCATGGGCAGAGGTCTGATCAGTCACGATGTCGATATCAACATCCATGCCAAGAAGCTTCGGTAGCAGGACCGCGGCATTGCCAACTACTCCAACCGAGAGTGGGACTCCATCTGATTTGGCCTTCAACACTCGTGCGAGCGCATCGTCGAGATCATGGGCGATCTCATCTAAGTAGCGCGTTTCTAATCTTTTTTCCAGGCGCGTCTTGTCGATATCAATGATGAGGCAGACCCCACCATTCATTGTTACCGCTAGAGGCTGGGCACCGCCCATTCCCCCACAACCTGCCGTTAATGTGAGGGTTCCTTGCAACGTTGAATTGAATCGCTTATTCGCAATCGCGGCAAAGGTTTCATATGTCCCTTGGAGAATTCCTTGAGTTCCGATGTAGATCCATGACCCGGCAGTCATCTGGCCATACATCGTCAATCCGAGTTGTTCCAGCCTTCGAAATTCTGGCCAGTTGGCCCAATCGCCGACAAGATTTGAGTTTGCGATAAGTACCCGCGGTGCCCACTCGTGCGTTTGAAAAACGCCAACCGGTTTTCCAGATTGCACCAGCAGCGTTTCATCGTCTTTTAATTTGGTGAGGTTGCGAACAATCGCATCAAAAGAGGGCCAATCCCGCGCGGCCTTACCTGTGCCGCCGTATACGACAAGGCGCTCAGGGTGCTCTGCGACAGCGGGATCCAAGTTGTTGTGAAGCATTCGAATTGCAGCTTCTTGGCCCCAACCCTTGGCACTCATTGCAGAGCCCCTAGCAGCGTGAAGGATGCGAGCACCACTGGTCATAAGTGGAGAATAGCGCGGCTTAGCGGAGATGTCCCTGTTCGTTGGCAGATCGCAAGGCTCGTAAACCATCACTTGGCCAGATTGAGATCGTGGAGATAGAGCATGGGGAGACGTCAATGTGAAAAATGCTATCCGGGGCGCCGCCTGTTGCAAGTCTGACGGCCTGCTTGGCTACGCCGTTATGGGTTACAACAACAACTCTCTTGCCGGGATATTTCGCTACCAACTTATCTATGGCTTCATCCACTCGCCAACCAAGGGCATCGTATGACTCACCTTCTGGTGGAGCATAAGCAGATGAGGCCAGCCATGCCTTGTATTCAATCGGATACGTGTGAGCCACTTCGTCAATCGACATTCCATCCCACAAACCGAAGTCACATTCATACCAGGCCTCGTCGAAAATAATTGGCAGACCCAGTCGCTCGGAAATAACTTCCGCTGTCTGCGTCGTACGCTTGAGAGGGGATGCAATGAGAATTTCAGGCTTAAGTTTAAAAATCTCCTCAGCAACGAGTCCGGCTTGCGCTAAACCTGTCACAGTCAACGGCGGATTGGGTTCTCCGCTTCCAGAGAATTTACGGTCAGGAGTGAGAATTGTTTCTCCGTGCCGGATGAAATAGATCATGGTCGGAACTTCATCCATGCGAAGACGCTCGGTAAGGAAATTGATCTGTTGGCTGGACTTGCCGCTCTTCTCATCAAGGGCGCGATTTGCCAGCCGGTCGGCGTGCGCGTTCTCCTCGCGCGGAATCCATATGTATTTCACAAGTGAAGGAGTATGGGCGCTACGTGCCTCTTGAGCCAGAATCTTCATTCCATCGTGTTTGATCTGCCAACGACCCGACATTTGCTCCACAACTAACTTGCTGTCCATGCGAACTTCGATAGTTGCATTCGGATCCAGTTGGTGGATAGCGGTTAGACCTGCAACTAGTCCGCTGTATTCGGCAACATTATTCGTTGCGATTCCGATGTAATCATAAAGTTCGGCAATTACCACATTGCCCTCGTGCAATACCGCGCCGTAGCCAGCAGGGCCGGGGTTTCCGCGCGAACCGCCATCGGCGGTCATGACAAAGTGACGAGCCACTATTTTGCTCCACGTACCAAGATACATCGGCACTCTTCGCACCGAACAACTTCGTCCGAAGCCAAGGTCTTTATGCGGCTGATCTCAACGCTGTTGATTGCAAGGTGGCAGCCGTCGCATCGTCCCTCTCGCATGGCTGCGGCACCAGTGCCACTATTACTGCGGATCTTTTCGTAAAGTTCGAGAAGGGCTCCATCGACAGTTGCGGCAATTTCCTTACGTTCCTCGATAAGGGATGCAATCTCTAAATCAATGGCTTGAGTTGCGGTAACTTTGCGATCTTGAATTTCCTCCGCAGACGAAACTAGAACAGCTTCTTCTGCCCTAAGTTCCTGAAGTCTGTCCTTTATGGAATCAATCCGCAGCATGATTTCAAGTTCGACTTCTTCCAATTCAGAGCGCCGAGCCGAAAGCGTCTGAACTTCGTGCTGTAGTTTTTCCAGTTCCTTGGCCGAGGTACTTCCGTCAGCAAGCCGTCTCTCATCTCGATCCAGGCGAGTCGTAACCTGATCTACATCTGCTTCAGAGCGCAGTAGTTCGCGCTTAATATCACTAATTTGCGTCTCTGCCGCGATCGCTAGATCCCGTACGACTGCCATGCGTTGAGTCGTTGATATCAACTCGGCTATCTCGGGCAGGGCCGCCAATTTGTTGCGAAGGGTGGCAACTGCAAAGTCCATCCGTTGAATATCGAGGACTTGAAGTTGATCACCGGGGGCCGCTTTCATTTACTCCCCTTCCACTACAGATTTTGGTGGGCGCTGAGGGTTTCGAACCCCCGACATCCTCGGTGTAAACGAGGCGCTCTACCACTGAGCTAAGCACCCTAACGGTTGCGCGATTCTACTGGAATTGCGCCTTGAGAACGAATTGAGGCTATTACAGCGCCGCAATCGCCGCTTTGTACTCACTTATGCTCCGTGCGTCGCCCATAGCGTTCACAACTTGCCAGCGGAGAATGCCCTCTTTATCCACGATAAATGTGCCGCGGATTGCGCAACCCCTGTCTTCTTTAAAGACGCCATAAAGAGTGGAGACCGCTCCGTGTGGCCAGAAATCAGAGAGCACGGGGAATGTGTAGCCCTGCGCTTCGGCAAAGGTGCGTTGGGAAAAAATCGAATCACATGAGATTGCTAGAAGCTGAACATCATCGTTCTGAAAAGCATTGAGATCATCACGAATCGCGCAGAGCTCGCCAGTACACGTGCCAGTAAACGAAAACGGATAGAAAAGGATGACAACGTTTTTCTTCCCCCGAAATGAGGAGAGGGAAACCTTGACTCCATGTTGGTCAGAGAGTTCAAAATCAGGTGCGTGAGATCCGATAGCTAGTGACATGGAATAAAACCTATCGTTTGCTGGCTTTCCTTGCTACCAAACGGGTTGCCGACCAATCCGGTGCCACCGACAAAGTGGAGGTCTGGCTCAATCCAGCCGTGGGCGCCGCATCTTGAATATCACTTGGCTCCACATGATTGCGCCGACCGACTTTCGGAGTGAGAACCCAGATTGGTCCACCATCGGTGAGATATGCAAGTACGTCGACCAATGCATCAACTAAGTCTCCGTCATCATCTCGCCACCACAAGAGGACCGCGTCAACAACCTCTTGCACATGGCCACTAATGAATTGGTTTCCAGTTGCTTGGATAATGTCCTGCCGCAATGTTTCGTCAGAATCGTCGCCGTAGCCCGATTCCAGAACGAGAAATCCCGACTCAAACCCCATTCGACTTGCCATCGACCCCAAGGGGGTATTCACCAACGACCATCCCTTCTTTGAGGACCCAGCGGCCCGATCACGTGACTGAGGGATAAGTCCACCCAAGAGTTGCCACATGCGCAAGTCCATTTCGCCTGAATTTGTTCAAATTTCGCCAGGCTAAGCGCCAAATATCTCATTTGTCGGTCCTACTCACGAGTTAATGTGACGCGGGCCCCTCCGAGAGGGGAAGATAGGGCCATGAGCGAAAAATTCGTAGCGCCCGATCAGGTCATTGATCAGTTAGTAGATACCGACCCCCAGGAAACCGCAGAGTGGCACGCCTCCTTCGATTCCGCTTTGGAGCACGCTGGGCCAGTTCGCGCTCGATATCTCATGTTAAGCATGCTCAAGCGAGCGCGGGAAAAGAATGTCGGGATGCCGTACCTACGCACGACCGATTACATCAACACGATTCCGCCAGAGCGAGAGCCAGCGTTTCCAGGGGACGAAAATATTGAGCGACGGATCCGTGCCTTCATTCGCTGGAATGCTGCAATGTTGGTCCACCGCGCCCAACGTCCAGGAGTCGGTGTTGGTGGCCATATATCTACGTACGCGTCCTCTGCCGCGCTCTACGAGGTTGGGTTCAATCACTTCTTTCGCGGCAAGGACCATCCCGGTGGAGGCGACCAGATCTTCTTCCAGGGACATGCAAGTCCCGGCATGTATGCACGCGCATTTATGGAGGGTCGTTTTAGCGAGTATCAGTTAGACGGGTTCCGACAGGAGTTGTCCCACGAAGGTGGAGGGCTCTCCTCCTATCCTCATCCACGTTTGATGCCGGAGTTCTGGGAGTTTCCGACAGTGTCCATGGGACTTGGACCAATCAATGCGATCTATCAAGCAAGATTCAATAGGTACTTGCATAACCGTGGTCTCAAAGACACAAGTGATCAGAATGTCTGGGCATTTCTTGGCGATGGAGAAATGGACGAGCCCGAGAGCCTGGGCGCCATCAGCCTTGCCGCACGAGATGGCTTGGATAACCTCACCTTTGTCATCAACTGCAATCTGCAAAGATTGGATGGACCTGTTCGCGGCAACGGAAAAATCATTCAAGAACTTGAATCGATCTTTGGCGGAGCCGGCTGGAACGTAGTCAAAGTGGTCTGGGGACGCGAGTGGGATCCACTTCTTGCCCAAGATCGAGAGGGCGCACTCGTTCAATTGATGAACCAGACACCAGATGGTGATTACCAGACTTTCAAAGCCGAAAATGGCGCATATGTCCGCGAGCACTTCTTCGGACGCGATCCGCGCACTGCAGCGATGGTTGCCGATTGGAGCGATGATCAGGTCTGGGGTCTCAAGCGAGGCGGACATGATTACAAGAAGCTCTACGCCGCATATCGCGCAGCCACAGATCACTCAGGCCGGCCAACCGTCATTCTGGCCAAGACCATTAAGGGCTGGACATTGGGTTCGACGTTCGAAGCACGAAATTCAACGCACCAGATGAAGAAGATGACAATGGAAGACATCATGACCTTCCGCGATCGTCTCCACATTCCTATCCCTGATGATCAACTGGATGCAAAACTTCCTCCTTATTACAAGCCTGCAGAGAATTCCGAAGAGAATCAGTACCTCATGGAACGACGAAGAATTCTGGGCGGCTCCATTCCACGTCGCAGGGCGATATCAAAGCCGCTGCCACAGCCACCAGATTCGGTGTACAGCTCGACTCAACGCGGTTCTGGAAATCAGGAAATTGCAACAACCCAAGCCTTCGTTCGCCTCCTGAAAGACTTGCTCAAAGATCCAGGTCTAGGCAATCGATTCGTCCCCATCATCCCCGATGAGGCACGAACTTTCGGTATGGATTCACTCTTTCCGACGTTGAAGATCTACTCACCGCTTGGACAGACTTACACCTCGGTGGACCGCGAACTCATGCTTTCCTACAAAGAATCAACATCTGGTGTCATCTTGCACGAAGGCATCAATGAGGCAGGATCGGTTGCATCCTTCACCGCCGTCGGGTCTTCTTACGCAACTCATGACGTGCCGATGATTCCTGTTTACATCTTCTATTCGATGTTCGGATTCCAACGAACCGGCGATGCCTTCTGGGCCGCAAGTGACCAGATGGCCAGAGGATTCGTCCTCGGTGCAACTGCAGGACGAACAACCCTCAACGGCGAGGGCTTGCAGCACGAAGATGGACACTCACTGCTTCTCGCATCCACAAATCCTGCGGTGGTCGCATATGACCCAGCATTTGCCTACGAAGTCGGCCATATCGTCAAAGACGGCCTGCGTCGTATGTATGGAGAGAACAGCGAGAACATCTATTACTACCTCACTGTCTACAACGAACCATATGCCCAGCCGGCAGAGCCCGAAAACCTTGATGTTGAAGGCTTGTTGCGGGGCATCTACAAGTATTCGCCATCTTCGGGACACGATTCTAAACCTGCGCAGATACTTGCCTCTGGTGTCAGCATCAACTGGGCCCTTAAAGCCCAGAGACTCCTGCAAGAAGACTGGGGCGTGTCCGCATCGGTCTGGTCGGTTACTTCATGGAATGAGTTGCGCAGAGATGGTGTCAACGTCGAAAAGCACAACTTGCTCCATCCTGATGATCAGCAGCAGGCGTACGTGACCTCCAAACTTAAGGGAGCGCAAGGACCCGTTGTAGCGGTGAGCGATTTCATGCGAGCCGTGCAAGATCAGATCGCACCGTGGGTTGAGCAGCCCTTCCTATCTCTAGGTACGGATGGGTTTGGTTTATCTGACACACGCGGGGCACTGAGACGACATTTCAAAGTCGATGCAGAATCCATCGCCATCGCCGTCCTTTCGCAATTGGCCAAGACTGGCGTTGTGAATTCGGGGGTCGTTAAAGAGGCAATTGAGAAATACCAAATCTTCGACGTCTCTGCGGCAGAAGCGGGCAACACGGAGGGTTCTGGTTGATCGGTCGAATCCCGATTGAGGATATCTCCCCCGTTGTTACCTTCGGGGGAGAGTTTGTCCCTGTCAAAGCAATTGCAGGTGAGGCAATAACCATTAGCGCGACCGTCTTCCGCGAGGGACATGACGGGCTTGGCGTGCAAGCGGTTCTGATCGATTCCCAAGGCAGCGAATTAACACGTCTTCGAATGCATGAAATCTGGCCGGGCACTGATCGGTATGAAGCAATATTGATTCCACCGGCAATCGGGGATTTTTCTTTCTTTGTTGAAGCCTTCGATGATCCATTTCTAACCTGGCACCATGATTCTGAGATAAAGATCCATGCGAATATTGATCCCGAGCTCTGCTGCCAAATTGGCGCACTGCTATTTCAGGAGAAGATCAAGGCTGATGGCTCTTCCTCTGTGTTGCTTACTCCGGCCCTTGAAGCGCTGAAGAACAAACACCTCGCACCGGCCAACCGTTTCTCCATAGCCGCAAGTGAGGAAATCCGACTCCACTTCAATGAATTCCCGCTACAACGGCTCGTTACGAGATCTGACAACTTCCCAATCCGCGCCGATCGAGACCGCTCCCTTGTCGGCGCTTGGTATGAGTTCTTCCCGCGCAGCGAAGGCGCGACGAATACTTCCAGCGGAGCTTTCGCCACCGCAATCAACCGCCTGCCCGATATCGCAGCGATGGGTTTCGATGTGCTTTACCTGCCACCGATTCACCCAATAGGCAAAACGTTTCGCAAAGGCGCCAACAATTCACTCAATGCCACCAAGAGCGATCCTGGTGTGCCGTGGGCTATCGGAAGCAATGAGGGCGGCCACGATGCAATAGATCCTGCCCTTGGTTCCCTGCAGGACTTTGAAAAGTTCGTGAAAGCCGCAAAGCAGGTGGGTCTGGAGATCGCTCTGGATTTTGCTCTGCAAGTCTCACCCGATCACCCATGGGTGAAGGCACATCCGAACTGGTTCTATCACCGCCCGGATGGCACCATCGCATATGCGGAGAATCCGCCGAAGAAATATCAAGATATCTATCCCATCAATTTCGACCAAGACTTTGCAGGGATTGTGCAGGAGGTCCTTAGAGTCCTTCGATTCTGGATCGCTAAAGGTGTAACAATCTTCCGAGTCGACAACCCGCACACCAAACCAGTGGCATTCTGGCAGGAAGTCCTAGCCACGATCTTCAACGAATCTCCCGAGGTCGTCTTCCTTGCCGAAGCCTTCACGCGACCGGCAATGATGCATGCACTAGGAAAAGCAGGATTCCATCAGTCCTACACATACTTCACCTGGCGGACCAGCAAGCAAGAACTCACTTCATATGGAAACGAACTCTCACAAAGCACCAGCGCATACTTTCGCCCCAATTTCTGGGTGAATACACCAGATATCTTGCCTTTTCATCTGCAGAGCGGAAGTCCCGCGATGTTCGCCCTTCGCGCCGTCCTTGCTTCCACTCTCTCTCCTTCGTGGGGAATGTACGCCGGATACGAACTATTTGAACATCTGCCCCTTCGTGAGGGTGGTGAGGAATATTTGGACTCAGAGAAATACCAAATACGAATCCGCGATTGGGCAGGCGCTGCCAAAAGCGGGCAGACTCTTGCCCCCTTTATCACCAGTCTCAATCAAATAAGACGTGAGCATCCGGCCTTGCAGCGACTACGCAACTTGGTATTCCATAACACGGGCTCAGATGCCATCATTGCCTACTCCAAACGCGAAGGGTCGGATCTAATTCTTGTGGTCGTAAACCTTGATCCAACAACTGCGCAAGAGACGACCGTCCATTGGGACATGAGTGCCCTAGGCCTTGTGCCAGATCATTTCGTCGCGCACGACTTGCTGGACAAGTCGGTCTATGAATGGCAGCAAGATACATTTATCCGTCTGGATCCGAATGGACCATCTGGCAAAGTTGCCCATATCGCCTATGTGAATCTGGACTGAATCGCATATGACCTCTCTCGGAGAACTTGACCTCTATCTCATTGGAGAAGGTCGGCACGAGAGACTTTGGGACGCTCTAGGCGCACACGTCGTACGCGATGCGTCCGGAAAATTGGTCGGCACATCATTTGCAGTATGGGCACCAAATGCACAAGGCGTCAGCCTGGTCTGTGATTCAAATTTTTGGGATAAGAAGACAGCGAAGATGTCTTCCCTAGGCGATAGCGGCATCTGGGAAATCCTTATTCCTGATATGGGACCTGGAATAAGGTACAAGTACGCAATACATCAGAAGGATGGTCGTTGGGTCGATCATGCGGACCCATTGGCCCAACAGACTGAGGTGCCGCCGCTAACTGCGTCGGTGGTCTTTGAATCCGAATTCGCATGGAGCGATGACACATGGATGGCAGAAAGGCCTGCCTTTGAATCGTGGAAAGCGCCTGTATCCACCTACGAAATTCACCTAGCCTCCTGGAAAGCAGGATTGAGCTATCGCGAACTTGCCAGTGAATTGATCGCCTATGTCAGCGAACAAGGCTTCACTCACGTCGAGTTTCTTCCCGTGATGGAGCATCCGTACGGGCCATCCTGGGGCTACCAAGTCACATCATTCTTCGCACCTTCCGCACGCTTTGGCTCCCCCGACGAATTCCGATATCTCGTCGATGAACTTCACAAAGCAAATATTGGCGTGATTCTGGATTGGGTTCCTGCGCACTTCCCCAAAGATGAATGGGCGCTGGCCAAATTCGACGGCAGCGCACTTTATGAACATGCCGATCCTCGCCTTGGTGAACACCCAGACTGGGGCACGTTGATCTTCAACTTCGGTCGAAACGAAGTCAGGAATTTCCTTGTCGCTAGCGCACTCTTCTGGCTTGGTGAGTTTCACATCGACGGCCTTCGAGTTGATGCTGTGGCGTCGATGCTCTATCTGGATTACTCCCGTAAGGAGGGCCAGTGGCTGCCAAATAAATTCGGAGGTCGCGAGAACCTAGAGGCAGTGCAGCTCCTCAAAGAGGCTACGTCGATGGCCTACCGAAACTATCCGGGCATCATGATGATCGCCGAGGAATCGACGGCGTGGAGCGGAGTCTCACGGAGCACCGATTCAGGCGGGCTCGGGTTTGGCTTCAAGTGGAATATGGGATGGATGCACGACACGTTGGCTTACTTGAAACGGGACCCGATCCACAGAGTCCATAATCACAACGAAATTACCTTCTCAATTCTCTACGCCTGGAGCGAGAATTACATCCTGCCGATCTCCCATGATGAGGTCGTCCATGGCAAGGGCTCCCTCGTCAATAAATTCCCAGGTGATCGCTGGCAGAAGTTGGCCACGTTGCGCGCGCTCTACGGATACATGTGGGCTCACCCCGGCAAGAAGTTACTCTTCATGGGCTGCGAATTCGCCCAGAATGACGAATGGAAAGATAGCGAAAGTTTGCAGTGGTACTTGACCCAATTCGACGAGCATCGCGGAATTCAAAAAACGATACAGAGCCTCAATGAGAATTACAAGACCATCCCTGCACTCTGGGAGCGCGATACATCCCCCGAAGGCTTCACCTGGTTGGTCAACCATGATGCCGCCAGCAACATACTTGCATTCGTCCGCTGGGATGATTCACGAAAACCAATGGTTTGCATCACGAACTTCTCCCCAGTTCCACAAGAGTGGTACACAATGCCTTTCCCCATCTCGGGCTCATGGCGTGAAGTGATGAATACCGACGATCTCTCCTTCGGTGGCAGCGGCATCACCAACAGCATTTTGGAGTCCAAGGTAGAGAGTGGAAACCAGGTCACTCTTCGCGTTCCACCCTTAGCCACAATCTGGCTCCAACTGAGCTAAGCGTGCGCCTTCTGTATCGTCTTTGAGGTAAAACTCACGGAGATCAGTAGCAGGCTCGGAATAATCAGCGCGACAGAGATAGATGCAATCTGCGCGGTCCATGCCACCGCTGATTTAAGAAAGAAAATAACAAATGTGTTTGCAAGGCTGAGTTGGCCGAGAACAATTCCACCGGGAGAGGTCGAGAGGCGATTTGCGGCGTCCACAAAAGTCGGTGCAAGAAATGAGAGACCAAGACCTCCGGCAAAAGCACCAAGTACGACTAGGGAAAATGCGACCATGGGATGTGATCGTCCGATGTAAAGACCCAGGTTGATGGCGATAATGAAGCTGACTCCACCGATCACCGGAAATATTTTCACGAGGCGATCAAGTGAGATGTATTTAACCAGGCGATGAACCGTTAGTCGCCCGGTGATCATCGCAAGCACGAAGAGAATGTAAGGAACAGTACTTATTCCCACGCCCATATGGAGTTCTTGCTTGCTGAAAATTGTTATCCAATCTCCTGCAGAGCCTTCGAGCCCGGTGGCACCCGAGAGTCCCAACAAGATGATCCAATTGACTCTAAAGGATGAGAAGAGTGATTTGATTTGAAATGCGGTTGCACGAGCTGCCTTCCCAGGCATGAAAGCACTCTTGTACTTCGTAATGAGAGAAAGTATTGCCACGTAACCAATGGCAGCAAGGACGTCAAGGTGCGCGGCCAGCGGCACTCTGCCGGCTAGAAAGCCCGAAATTATTACAGTGGAGAGTGCACCGGCGGACCAGGTCCCGTGCATTCTAGGAATGAGGTTGGAGCTATCTGATTCTTGTTCGTGAAAGGCCTGGGCGTTCACAGATATGTTGAAGGCAGCGACACCTGCGCCGAAAGCGATGTTGACCACGACGAACATCCAGACCGCGGTCAAATGTCCTAGCAGTGCAATCGATCCGAAAAGCAGGGTGCCACTTGCTATCAATGATTTGCGTGTGCCGAATCGATGCACCAGGTGACCAGTCGTCAACAGACTAATTACAGATCCGACCGCGCCAAGACTCAAGATTGTTCCAAATTGACCATTATCTAGATGGAGATTTGCCTTAATCTCAGGCAAGCGAGGCACCCAGGCAATTATCCCAAATCCGAAAATGAAGAAAAGCGCTGCCAGTGCTTTACGTTCTGGAGAGTTCATCTAGAACAGGGCACTAGCCAAAGCGCTTCGTGCTTTCACAAGGCGGGCATCTGCCGGATCCACGAGCAAGAAAAGATCAAGTAAGTGAGTTTTCGCGCGAGCCTGCTCTTCACCGCCGAAGTCCCGAACACATTGGAGAAGGCGATTAAACGCCGCATCCACAGTTCCAGCCATCATCTCGCAATCGGCACATTGGATTTGTAGATCCAGATTCTTGGGCTGCGCCGATGCCTCCTTAGCAAAAACCTCAAGGTCTTTACCCTTGGTTCGGATTAAGAGTTGGGTTTGCGCAAGCCCCAATTTTGCAAACTGGTCGTTAGGTCTGCGATCAAGCAACTTCTTGTAGGCGGCCTCGGCCCTCGGGTAATCGGCAGCTTCAAGGGCGGCGAAGGCTTCCTCTTCTTCTGGCTCCATCACTTCTTCAACGGGAGATCCTAAGCCTTGCTCTGCCGCAATAGATAAAACTTTGTCAATGACCGCGCGTATCTGGGCCTCTGGGTAACTCTGTTCAAACAAGGGAATGATCTGCTCACCAACTAAGGCAATCGCGTATGGCACCGTTCGAACTTGTAATGCTGTTGCAACTTGGGCTTCGGCGTCGACATTGACCGATCCGAGAACCCACTTGTCACCATCTGTTGCCTGTAATTTCCCGAGGATGTCGAGCACGGTCAATGATTCTGGACTGCGCGATGACCAACAAAGAACTATGACCACCTTAGTCTTGGAAAGCGTCACAAACTCACTTGCGAGGTTGGCTGCAGTCACCTGCTTGCCCACTGATGGAGCAGGTGATGCGGCAGGTGTTTTTCCTAGACCACTTAAATCAAAAGCACGACCGAAATTGGAAGGTAATGTCACTAGCCTATTATCACCTGAAAGCAACCGCTGAATCTCTACGGAACGGCAGGATCTCAGCGATATAGGACCGCGCAGCGAATTCCAGCCCCACATCGTGGCCGGCCTTCTCGCTCAGATACCAACGGTGCTCCAGAACCTCATGAAAAAGCTGGGCTGGCTCGACCCGCCCACGAAGTGCCTCGGGCACGAGAGCATTGATGGGATTGAAGACTTCAACCATCCAACGTCTGGCGCAATCTTCTACTGGCACGCTGGGAGACTCGGTACGTGTGCGGTATCGGTCAAAGGAAGCCAGAAGTCTCTTAGCCTGAAGTTCCTCTGTCTCAAGTCCGGTCAATTCGCGCAATCTAGCTTGGTGGTATCCGGCTGCGACTAACTTGGGTTGAAATGCTAGGGCTTGATGCTTTCCATCAAGGGAAACTGAAACTTCCTCTACGGCAAAACCCAGATCTTGCAGTTGTCGCATTGCCCGTTCTACAGAGTGACGATCCTTCGGGTCAAGAAGTTGCGGCTCTTTGAGGGCGGCCCATAACCGACGATAACGTTTGATAACGCCATCACTTGCACGAACCGGATCTATTCCAGGATAGAGAACGCCAGAGATGGCGAGGTCTTCAAGCTCTGCGGCCACATTGAAGTGCGCAATCTCCAAATCGTGCTCGCGCTGACCGTTCGACAATGCGCGATGGAATTCTCCAGTTTCGGCATCAACGAGATAGGCGGCAAAGCCCTCTGCATCGCGACGAAAGAGGGCATTTGATAGCGAGCAGTCTCCCCACCAGAACCCAAGAAGATGAAGGCGAACTAATAGGAGGGCTAAGGCATTCGCCATGTTCATCACGTCATGTCCGTCAACAATTCCAGAAAGTAAGACGCGATAGGGTAGAGAGAATGGCAGATACCGTGTGGCAAGGGCGGGGGGCAACACTTCACCTTTGACGTCTTCGCGGTCTTCAATCACCGCAATGGGTTCAACACTCGGTGCTCCCAAATGGTTTAGTTGGCGAAGAAGGTGGTACTCACGATTTGCGAACTCGGAAACTGTCTCTTTGACCGCATAAATCTCGCTATCGGAGGCATCACTCGCCCTGACCAGTCGCACCACGTGCCGCGATATACCTCTTTTCTCGGCTAGCAATGGATCTTCGGGCCATTCCTCCAGCGGTTTCTCCCACGGCAAACCTGCAAGTGTGGCGATCTCTTCGCCAAGTCCGGTGATACGCAGGGGCATGGGGCCATTCTCTCCTATCAATGTTAACGAGAGATGAATTCGCGGGCCCCTTAGCCCTGATTTATATAGAGAATGCTTAGAATGTGATTATGGCTAACCCTGAAAGCGAAAAGAGAGTCCCCCGGAAGAAGAAGCAAGCGGTAACCGATTTTGGATTACTAGGAGCTCCCATGAACCATTCCCATCCCTTCTACTTCGGCTTTCTTGCCACCGGCGGCGGTCTATTAGCCATCGTGTTGTTGCGCTCCCTCGCATCGGCGAGTCAGATCTTCGTGCTCATTATCATCGCCCTCTTCCTCGCCACTGGATTGAATCCTGCCGTTGAGTTCTTCCGTAGAAAAGGCCTATCACGGGCACAGGCTGTCGCCGTCATGTTCGTCGCAGTCTTTATCTTTGCGGGCATTTTTGCCTGGCTGGTCATACCGCCTGTGGTGTCGCAAGGTACCCAACTCATAAAACACGCGCCATCATTGCTTTCAGATTTAAAGCACAATCACACGATCGCGGCATTAAACGACCACTATGGAATTGTTGACTCCCTGCAGAGAAAACTTGCCTCTATTTCTGCCGATGGCACATTATTTGTCACCGCCTTCGGAGGCGTCGTCGGAGTTGGAAAGACCGTGCTATCCGGAACTTTCTCCGCCCTTACAGTCTTGATACTTACACTCTATTTCCTCGCATCGCTGCCGAAGATTGTCGAAATGGGTGTCCGTCTTGCTCCAGCTTCTAGACGGGATCGAGTCTCACGACTGACAAACGGAGTCCTCGATCGGATAGGAACCTACATTGGTAGCCAAATTACGGTCGCGCTTATTTCGGGAATTGCAATCACTATCATCTCAGCTTCCCTTGGGTTGCCATCTCCCGTTGCACTAGGAATGCTTGTCTTTGTCTTTGACCTCATACCGTTAGTCGGGCACACGTTGGGGATCTCAATCATCACCATAGTTGCCCTAACTCAATCAGTGCTGACTGGTGTCGTTGCCTTCGCGCTTTACATTGTGTACATACAGGTTGAGAATTATGTGATCACTCCGAAAATCATGCATAGAACCTTATCGATACCAGGTCTTGTAACGATTATTGCAGCGCTACTCGGAGTCACTTTGCTCGGTCTAGTCGGCGCACTCCTGGCAGTACCAATCGCCGCATCGGCGATTCTGATACTGGATGAGGTTGTCTTTCCGAGAGCCGATAAAGCCTAAAACTCAGTTGCCAGAGGAAGAACATCTGGCGCTACTTGCCTGACGATTTCGGTGAGAACTCGATAGACCGATGGCTCACCAACCCAGAGATGCTTGGCCTCTGCAACTGCCATCAACTGCGCATGTGGGATGACGGAAAATTTCTCGCGCGCCTCATGCGGGCGAAGGTAGTCATCTAGTTCAGGAATGAGCGCAACAATCGGTCGAAGATCATCGTTCCAATATGACAATTGCTCTGGTGTCGTTGTTCGCAGCGGCGGACTCAAAAGGATGAGTCCCTTATGTCTTGGGTCTTTTGCATGTTGCAGGGCAAGGTCTGTGCCAAACGACCAACCGACCACCCAAAGATTGGTGAGCTTCAAATCCTCGAAGCAGTAACGGAGCATCTCTTCAACGTCGAATCGCTCGCTCGCTCCATTATCAAATTGGCCCTCGCTGGTCCCGGCATCGCTAGTGGTTCCTCGAGTGTTAAAACGGACGACCGCGATTCCTGCAAGAGCAGGCAATCTATTGGCCGCTTTCTTGTAGATATGACTATCCATCATGCCGCCAGCCGTCGGCAACGGATGCAGACAGAGGATAGCCCCGCGCACTTCTCCCAATGGAGCAGCAATCTCACCCAAAAGTCGCAATCCATCTGCGGTTTTCACCGTGAAGGCCGTCCGCTTGGAAGGCAGATTCGTGTTGGCTCGGATTAATTCTGGCATTGGGCAAGTGTATCTACTGCTCTCGGGGCTACACTTTTTGAATGACAACAGTAGGAGCAGAGACATTTGACTCACTCAACCCAGTAGATAGCGAAGTATTAGCGAACTATCCGATCTACACGGAATCCGACGTCCAACGAGTTGTCATTTCGGCCCGTGAAGCCTCACTCGGCTGGCAAGCACTTGGTTTCTCGGGACGTCGAAAGGTGCTGCTGGCATGGAGCAAACTCCTCACCGACCGAATTGCCGAATGTGCATCACTGATATCGAGTGAGACTGGCAAGCCGACTAGCGATGCGACTTTGGAGGCAACCCTTGCTATCGGTCATCTCTCATGGGCCGCCCGCAATGCCCGCGAAGTCTTGCGCACGCAACATCGCAAACCTGGAATCTTGATGGCAAATATGTCTGCAACGGTAGAACGATCCCCCGTCGGCGTCGTCGGAGTCATCGGCCCGTGGAACTATCCCATCTTCACTCCCATGGGCTCTATCGCTTACGCGCTGGCCGCCGGCAACACTGTTGTCTTCAAGCCAAGTGAATTTACTCCTGGTGTCGGTGTCTGGTTGGCAAATACTTTTGCAGCAGTCGCCCCTGACGAGAACATCTTCTCCGTTATCACTGGCTTGGGCGACACCGGCAGGGCCCTTTGTGAAAGTGGTGTAAACAAACTCGCTTTCACCGGATCAACGAAGACCGCCAAACTTGTTGCGGCCACGTGCGCAAAAACCATGACACCGGTGGTACTTGAGTGCGGGGGCAAGGACCCGGTGATCATCGACGAGGACGCCGATCTCAAAATTGCGGCGGACTTCACCTTGTGGTCGGCCATGTCCAACGCTGGGCAAACATGCATCGGCGCCGAACGCGTCTATGTACATGACAAAGTGGCGGAGGCTTTCATTGCCAAAATGGTGGAGCTTTCCAAGAAGGTGATGCCAGGAGCGCCCGGATCTGGTCAGTACGGCCCCGCGACAATGCCCAAGCAGATCGACATTATTGAAGGGCACATCGCCGATGCACTCAATCGCGGAGGAACAGCAGTAGTCGGCGGCTTGGATTCCATCAAGCGCCCCTTTGTTGAGCCCGTGATTTTGATAAACGTGCCGGAGGATTCATTGGCGCTTACAGAGGAGACCTTCGGACCGATCATCATCATCAATCGAGTCCAGAGCATGGAAGAGGCAATCGGATTCTCCAACGCTTCAAGTTACGGTCTGGGTGCCTCGGTATGGTCAAACAAAGCGGGCGAAAAAATTGCCTCCCGTCTCCAATGTGGAATGGTTGCAATTAATTCCACAACGTCCTTTGCCGCTGTTCCTTCGGTTCCTTTTGGCGGCGTGAAGAACAGTGGATACGGCCGAATTCACGGACCAGAAGGACTCTTGGAATTCACATACGCTCGATCAATTGTGCGAGCGCGTTTTCAATTGCCGATTTCGTTTACGAGTTTCAGTCGTAACGCTTTTGGAGATCGTGTGATCGTCGGGCTGACAAAGTTATTCAACGGACGCGGTTAGTTACTAATATCTAGGTGCATTCCTTGTGCGCTCTGTGCGAGGTTGACGCTGTGCCCGCTTTGCCCAACATGCGTTGTGCCAATGCCGCCGGCTTTCAACATCATCTTCACTCCACGCAACGGTATGCGGTGTCGCCATCGGAATCATTTGGTCGCAACCCGGACAACGATAAGGTTTTGTCGAACTTGAACCAGTGATCTTGCGCACTCGATAAATTCCTTCTGCATGCTCTTCAATTGCTTCACCAGATACGCCTAATTCGCGATCTTCATTCTTCGGCTTTCGACCTTTGGGGTGGTTACGGCGAGGGCTCACCCTCCTATCTTTTCGCATTTTTTGATTCCGCGTGGCAAGATGAAGACGTGAGCGTGATTGAAGTCCGAAATCTTCACAAGACCTACGACCGGCTAGAAGCCGTAGATGGGATAGATCTATCCATCGATCAAGGCGAGATTTTTGCCATTTTGGGACCCAATGGCGCCGGTAAAACCACGACAGTGGAAATTCTTGAGGGTTTCCGAACTCGAAACTCAGGTGAAGTCCGTGTTCTTGACTTCGATCCCCAGTTCAAAGGTAAGGGTGCGCGCGAATTCCGAGACCGCATCGGAATCGTCCTCCAGTCAACATCAGATGCGGGCGACCTCACCGTCTATGAAACAATCCATCACTTCTCCGGGTATTACTCAAACCCACGCAACCCCCTTGAGGTTGTTGAATCCATCGGACTCGGAGAGAAGAAACGCGCGCTGGTGCACACACTCTCTGGAGGACAGAGAAGGCGCTTGGATGTGGGGCTTGGCATTGTCGGAAACCCCGAGCTTCTCTTCCTCGATGAGCCAACGACAGGGTTCGACCCCGAGGCACGGCGAGATTTCTGGGAACTCATCCGCGGACTTCGCGAACTCGGCACGACGATTGTTCTGACCACGCATTATCTCGAAGAGGCCGAGGCATTGGCCGACCGAGTTGCAGTGATCAATCGTGGCAAGATTCTTGAGATCGATACCCCCGCCAACTTGGGTGATCGATCAACATCACTTGCCAGAGTCCACTGGGAATCGGCAGGGAAAATGAATGAACAATTCACCGATAAGCCCACTGAGGTGGTTGCAAAACTTATGAAGGAGTTCACAGGAGAGATACCGAAACTCGCGGTATCTCGAGCCACACTTGAAGACGTCTATCTTCAGATGATCAATGACTCCGATGGTGAATCCACATGAAATCCCTACCAAGCACATGGATCATGGGATGGCGTCGCGGAATGATCGAAATTCGTCAATTCACGCGCCAGAAGGAATCTGTCGTATTCACGACGCTCTTCCCGGTGATCCTGATGGCGATCTTCGGATCTGTCTTCACGGGCGAAATTTCGCACGGCGTGAAATTTAGCCAGTACTTCTTGGCCGGCATGATCGCCTCTGGTCTGATCAACAGTGGATTCCAGCAACTTGCGATCAATATCCCGATGGAACGCGATGACGGTTCATTAAAGAGACTCCGCGGTACGCCGATACCTGCGACAAGTTATTTCATCGGCAAGACCATTCTGGTCTTCACCAGCATCTTCGTCCAAGTTTTCTTCCTTCTCATCGGCGGCGTCCTCTTCTTCGGAATCCATCTGCCGACCTCGGCGCACAAGTGGCTGATATTCGCCCTCATCATGTTCCTTGGAATTGGCGGCTCCACGGCATTGGGAGTTGCCTTCTCCAATGTTCCCAAGAGCGGTCGCGGCGCCTCGGCTGTGGTGATCCCTATCGTGATCATTCTGCAATTCTTCAGCGGCGTCTTCTTCGTCTTCACTCAGTTACCTCACTGGATGCAGCAATTTGCCTCTGTGTTACCTCTGAAGTGGCTGTGCCAGGGCATCAGATCGGTCTTTCTACCCGATGCTTTCGCCCAATCTGAGGTCACGCATTCCTGGGAAACCGGTCGGACACTGTTAGTTCTGAGCATATGGCTTATCCTTGGCCTTGTGATTTCAATCCGCACCTTCAAATGGAATCGCGAATAAAGGGGCGTGTGCTTGCGATAATCGTTGCAGGAGCGATGATTGCCTCGACTAGCACCGTATTAGCTGCCACAACAAGGCCCACTCCTAAACCGAGCGTTAAAGCCACGGTTAAAGCGACCCCAAAGCCGACGCCGAAGGTAACGAAGAAACCAGCAACGAAGAAGCCTTCAGTTAGAAAACCATCACCAAAGAAGGTCGTATACAAACGCAAGGTCGTTAAGGTCTCCCCTTCTCCTTCGCCAAAATGGCCACCCTCAGGTTTCAATAATCCTCAAGGTGGCGAGATCTACTACAAGTTCCCAAAGGCCAATGAGTTGCTTGGCGCTCTCTCTGCTGCTGCCGCCCTTTCACAACAGATATCACGTTGCACTAATTTCGCTTGCGGCGTCGTAACGTTAGGTTCGACAAATGGCTGTACTTGGTGGAACGTCATTTCAACGGTGTACGGTCCGCTCTCCCCCACCGATTCATCCCTCGTTCCTTTCGGCAAACTTACAACTACAGCGCCGGGATCGAAGCAGAAGCAAATCATCACTGTCTTGTTGATCAGTCCCGAACCACTTAGAAAGTATGTCAACGTCGGCAGTCTGGATATAAGTTGCCACCACGACCCGATCACGACTTCGCCGCAGAAAGTTCCTTCAAATATCTATGTCGCCAACACTCCTGCGCCAGCACCGACGCCATCTGACGTATCGGTTACGAACACAAACTAACTCTAACCATAAAAGTCTGGCTAAATCAGCGATGCGCTCCGGGAACCCAGAGTTGATCGCCGATTTCCTTGTTGGCAGTTCGAGCAATAACAAAGAGTAAATCCGAAAGTCGATTGAGATATTTTGCAGTCAACGGATTTACCCCAGCGCCAAATGCATGAATAGCGGCCCATGTGCGGCGCTCGGCTCGTCGAGTCACAGTACGAGCAACATGGAGCAAAGCTGCGGCTGGGGTACCAGAGGGAAGCACAAATGAGCGAAGTGGCTCCAGGGTTTCGTTGTACTTGTCGATCTGCTCTTCCAAATATGTGATGTGAGTTTCCAGCACACGCAACGGTTCAAAGGCAGGGGAATCTACAACCGGTGTGCAAAGATCCGCACCGACATCGAAGAGATCGTTCTGAACTCGCACGAGCAAATCATGAAGAACCTTGGGAAGTTCACCCATGGCCAGAACTACTCCTATTGCGGAATTGGCCTCGTCCACCGTGGCGTATGCTTCCAGCCTTGGGTCGTTCTTTGAGGTTCGACTCATATCGCCCAATGAAGTCGTGCCGTCGTCGCCAGTTTTCGTGTAAATACGCGTTAAATGAACCATGGGAACAGCCTATTGGGGCAGTTACGATGAGACCACTCGCCAGCTCGAAGATTAGAAAAAGGAGTACCAGTGCCTGAGCATCTGCGCATCGTTGGCGGTACTCGTCTTCACGGGGAGGTCTCGGTCTGCGGGGCGAAGAACTCGGTACTCAAGTTGATGGCGGCGGCCTTGCTGGCCCCAGGCAAGACCACGATCAGCAACGTTCCAGATATCGCCGACGTGGGGTACATGTCAGAGCTTCTCACCCGGCTTGGCTGCACGGTCGTGCGCACGTCGAATGCAGTCTCCATCGACGTTCCACATAATCCTGGGCACAAAGCCGATTACGACTTAGTCCGGAAATTGCGCGCTTCGATAAATGTTCTCGGTCCGCTTGTTGCTCGATTGGGTACCGCCGAAGTGGCACTTCCTGGCGGAGATGCGATTGGTTCGCGCGGATTGGATTTCCACTTCAAGGGGCTTGAGGCACTGGGCGTAAAGATTCATAGCGAACACGGATACGTTATTGCAGAGGCACCCAATGGACTTACGGGCGCGGAAATTGTTCTGGATTTCCCGAGCGTTGGCGCCACAGAAAATATTCTTACGGCAGCCGTTCTTGCAAAAGGCACAACAACAATCGACAATGCCGCGCGCGAGCCAGACTTCGTCGACCTTGGAGAATTTCTCATCAGCATGGGCGCGCAGATCGAAGGCCTCGGCACTCCGACGTTGACCATCCACGGTGTTCCGAATCTGCATCCCACCGATCACGTCACGATTTCGGATCGCATAGTCACTGGCACCTGGGCATTTGCCGCAGCAATGACGCGCGGAGACATCACCATACATGGCGGACGTGCCAAAGATTTGGAAATCCCTCTTGAGAAATTGGCATCGGCCGGTGCCATCATCACTTCAACCGCCGATGGCATCCGCGTTCGCATGGAGAATCGTCCGCAGTCAATCGATGTCTCCACCCTTCCCTATCCAGGATTTCCCACCGATCTGCAACCGATGGTCATCTCCCTCAACGCCATCGCAGATGGCAACGCCATCGTCACTGAAAATGTTTTTGAAGGCAGATTCATGTTCGTCAACGAATTGATCAGATTGGGTGCCCACATCAGCGTCGACGGTCACCACGCAGCCATTCGCGGGGTCGAACAGCTCTCCGGTGCCCCAGTAATCGCCACCGATATCAGAGCAGGTGCAGGGCTGGTTCTAGCGGGGCTCGTCAGCGACGGGGTCACATTGGTCGAGGATTCTTTCCATATTGACCGCGGATACCCTCATTTCGCCGAGCAACTCCAAGCCCTTGGCGCAGACGTCACCCGCGAGGGGCGTAAATTAGCCCAATGACCACCAACGTTCACCCTGATCGAAACCTTGCCCTCGAACTAGTTCGGGTGACCGAGACTGCCGCCCTCGCAGGATCTGCCTGGGTAGGTCGGGGAAATAAGGACTTGGCCGATCACGCCGCCGTTGAGGCCATGCGTTACATGATCAATACCGTCGATATGGCTGGCATCGTGGTTATCGGCGAAGGCGAAAAAGACAACGCCCCCATGCTCCACAACGGCGAGGCGGTCGGAAACGGCCTTGGCCCCCGCTGCGATGTAGCAGTCGACCCCATCGATGGAACCTCCCTGACTGCCAACGGAATGGGCGGGGCCATCAGCGTCATCGCCATTGCCCC
>JANXZB010000022.1 GCA_025355765.1 Actinomycetes bacterium | reverse complement strand
AGATTCCGGAATGGCGTGGCGAACCCGTTCGATAATGCCCAAATAGCGATCTGTCCGATAAGACCTGCGCATCTGCTGCAAAACCTTATTCGAGCCAGACTGGAGGGGCATATGCAAGTGCGGCATTGCGTTAGCGGTCTGAGACATTGCCTCAATTACGTCGTCTGTGAAATCACGTGGGTGCGGTGACATAAAACGTACGCGTTCTAGACCTTCGACTTCTCCGCATTCACGGATCAATTTGGCAAAGGCCTCACGATCGCCAAAATCCACACCGTAGGCATTCACGTTCTGACCAAGCAAAGTAATCTCAATGACTCCTTGGCCAACTAGCGTCCGAACTTCTTTCATAATGTCGGTGGAGTCACGATCTTTCTCAATGCCACGAAGAGTTGGGACGATGCAGAAGGTGCATGTGTTATTGCAACCAACAGATACCGAGACCCACGCCGAAAATGCGGAGAATCGTCGGGCTGGCAGTGTTGATGGGAAATGTTCGAGAGATTCAAGGATCTCGATTTGAGACTCCTCTTCAATACGAGCGCGCTCCAACAGCACGGGCAGCGAACCTACATTGTGGGTTCCGAATACGACATCCACGTATGGAGCCTTCTTCAAGATCAACGCCTGGTCTTTCTGAGCAAGGCAGCCGCCAACGGCAATTTGCATTGCAGGGTTGGCCTTCTTGATGGGAGCTAGAAAACTCAAGTTTCCGTAAAGTTTATTATCAGCATTCTCGCGGACTGCACATGTGTTGAAGACGACGACATCGGCAGTCACGCCCTTCTCTGCCGGGACGTAGCCCGCTTCATCAAGGAGTCCCGAAATCCGCTCTGAATCGTGCACATTCATCTGGCAGCCATACGTCTCGACTGTGTATGTGCGCCTCATTGGGCAATTGTAGTGGCGCTTCTAAATGCCCAATTCTCGCATTACTGAGGTAATCAGCCCCGATGAGAATCCCCTTCGAGCCAGAGCGCCTTGAATTCGCCTCTGAATCAGGTCTCTATCCAGATGGGCAATAGGGCGGTATTTCCTGCTGGCAAGTTCGAGGGCCAGGTCATGCTCGCGATTCTCATCAATCTCGCAGGCCACGTTTTCAATGATGTCTCCATCGATTCCCTTGGCGCGCAATTCATTCATGATCATTCTCTTGGAGAGCTTCTTAGTTCGCTGACGAGATTCGCTCCAGGCTCTTGCGAACTCTTCATCGTTGACGAGCCCTTGTTCTTGCAGTCGATAAAGCACGGCATTGGCTATGTCTTCAGCGATGCCACGCTTCTTCAGGTGAGCGAAAAGCTCGCCCCTACTCTTTGCTCGAGGCGCCAGCGCGATGAGCGCAATCGTCTGAGCTGCGGAGTAAGGGTCAGAGCTTTCGTCCATGTCAGTGTGAGGAATTAGAAGTCAACCTCAGCTGTTGCCTCATTTACTGCGGCAACAAGATCGGGGTCAATGGGCGTTGGTGCATAGTGGGCGCGGATCTTGGTCTCAATATCGTTGGCCAGGTCTGGATTATCAAGAAGGAAGTTACGTGAATTCTCCTTGCCCTGCCCTAATTGATCGCCTTCGTAGGTGTACCAGGATCCAGACTTTTTAACGATGCCAATTTCTACCCCGAGATCAAGCAACGAACCTTCACGAGAAATTCCTACACCGTAGAGAATGTCGAATTCGGCCTGCTTAAACGGCGGTGCCATCTTGTTCTTGACGACTTTGACGCGGGTGCGGTTGCCGACTGCTTCTTGGCCATCCTTCAAAGTCTCGATCCGACGAATATCCAGGCGAATTGATGCGTAGAACTTCAACGCTTTACCGCCAGTGGTCGTCTCAGGTGAACCGAAGAAAACCCCAATCTTTTCTCGTAACTGGTTGATAAAAATCGCTGTGGTCTTTGACTGATGAAGAGCACCGGTGATCTTTCGAAGTGCCTGCGACATCAGACGTGCCTGTAGGCCCATATGAGAATCACCCATCTCGCCTTCGATTTCCGCACGTGGAACAAGGGCAGCAACAGAGTCGACGACGACAATGTCGAGTGCGCCAGAGCGGATAAGCATGTCCATAATTTCAAGGGCTTGCTCACCAGTGTCAGGTTGTGAAACTAGGAGTGCATCGATATCCACGCCAAGTTTCTTCGCGTATTCAGCATCAAAGGCGTGCTCGGCATCGATGAAAGCTGCGATTCCGCCCGCCTTCTGCGCATTGGCAATTGCATGCAGGGCAAGGGTGGTCTTGCCCGATGATTCTGGACCGTAAATTTCTACGATACGTCCACGCGGAAGGCCGCCAATACCTAGAGCAATATCCAAACTGATGGATCCAGTTGGAATCACCTCTACTTGAACGTTTCCACGTTCGCCCATCTTCATTACCGCTCCTTTGCCGAATTGACGTTCAATCTGGGCAAGGGCTGTATCTAGGGCTTTAGTGCGGTCGTTATTTGCTTTATCTACTGCAGCCACTGTTTCTTCCTTTCAACTAAACGTCATGTGCGACGAGTTACGGTCCAGAAGGTACGGAAGGCCACTGACGAGAATCGGCTCATGGGCCGGCATCGTGGAAACCGCTCTGGTTGGGTAGAAGAAGAGTATCCGAACACCTGTTCGAAATACACGACACGCCCAGCCCACGGCAAGAATTGGGTGTTATAAAACCGTGATAAAAAACTTTGCCAAACCCTTGCGCAGTTCGGCCTTGGCGATCTACTGTTCCCCCATCGACTTACTAAAGTAAGTAAAGAAAGTAAGTAATCGAATGCGGGAGTTGGAGGGGGCCTCATGCGAGATAGTACGAATGAAGTCCTCCGGGCCATCGCCACCATCGGTCCCGTATCCAGGGCCCAACTGGCCCGCGATTTGGGCTTGAGCGGGCCAACCCTCACCCAGGCCACAAAATACCTTTTTGATCGTGGCCTCATCGCCGAAGTCAAACAATCCCCTTCCACAGGTGGCCGCCCGGCCACACTCTTGGGTTTGGTTGCCGATGCCGGCCAAGTCCTTGGCCTGAAACTGACCGAGAACCACGCCGTAGGGGTCTGCGTCAATCTTCACTCAGAGGTCATGTGGAGTTTCGAGGAAGCATTTAGCTCCCGCGGGGATGCTGCCGTAAAAGAACTGATTGCGATCCTCAAGAAGCAATCCAAGAAAATCAAGGGGCAACTCCTTGGTATCGGCATTGGAATTCCCGGCGTCGTCTCCCCGATCGATTCGGGAACTGCAGACTCATCAATGTTGGGTTGGGACAAAGTCAATGTAGGCAAGGCAATCTCTGATGCACTGGATACCCCAGTACTGCTTGAGAACGACGTAAATACCTTGGCGGTCACAGAGAGCCTTTATGGCCACGGCCGCGATGTGAGCAACTTCCTCACGATCACCCTCGGTCGAGGTATCGGCATGGGCATCGTGATTCACGGAGAGCTCTTCTCAGGTTCATACGGGGCAGGCGAATTCGGCCATGTGAACGCGGTGCATGGTGGCGTCAAATGTGAATGTGGAAAATTCGGCTGTTTAGAGACGGTGGCATCAAGTCCTGCTATCCATGATGCAGCAGTCGCAGCCGGCTACATTTCCAAAAGCGCGTCTATGTCAGATCTCTGGGCACTTGCCAGGAAGAACAAAGATATCGCTGAAAACCTCTTCAAAGAACCGGCGGAGTTGCTAGGAATTGCTCTAGCTAATGTCATCAACGTCTTTGGTCCAGAACTTATCTTCATCAGCGGTGAAGGAGTTGAAGGCTGGGATCTTTGGGAAAAATACTTTAGGCGAGCCCTTGATTCACACGTTGTCTCGACAATGAACAAATACGACATTGAAGTTGATCCATGGGATGACGCCAAGTGGGCACTGGGTGCAACGGCAATCGTGCTTCAGGCCTCCCTAAGCAGAAACCAAAGATCAAACGCCAGTTATACCGAGGTTAAAAATCGCTTGCGTATTGCCGCCAAACTTGAAAAGAACGTTTCGTGATCCAGCGGAGAAGCGGTCGGGCAGCCGCGCTATTTATCGCCCCCAGTTTCATCCCACTCCTGGCCTTTTTTGTTTTGCCTATGGTTGCCGCGGCCGTACTGAGTTTCACGAGTTGGGATCTGCTCACTCCTCCCACTTGGATTGGCTTTGGCAACTTCAAGCAACTCATCCACGATAAGGAATTTTTGCACTCGCTCATAAATACTCTGGTCTTCATTGCGGGATATCTGCCCATCGTTTACATATTGGGTCTCTCAGCTGCACTGGCTCTAAATCGCAAATTCAGGGGCTCTGGAGCCCTTCGCGGGATCTACTTCCTGCCTGTCATTACAAGTTGGGTGATCGTGGCCCTTCTCTGGAAGTGGATCCTAAACCCAAACGGCGGGTTAATGAACTCGGCACTTCATGTGATTGGGATCCAAGGTCCGGGATGGTGGACAAGCAAAGACTGGTCGATGGTCTCGGTGATTATTCCTTCTGCGTGGAAAGATCTTGGATACGTAATGCTCCTACTGCTCGCGGGCTTGCAGTCGATCCCTCCTGAGTATCAGGAAGCGGCAGCCATCGATGGTGCCTCTAAGCGCCAGATTCTTTTCAAGATCACCCTTCCTCTTCTAACCCCAGCTACCTTCTTTGTGCTTGTTATAAGCCTGATCAACAACTTTCAAGTCTTCGATCAGATTTGGGTTATGACGGCTGGGGGTCCAGAAGGATCAACGAACGTTGTCGTTGGAGAAATCGTTCGTAACTCTTTTGACTACGGTCATATGGGCTATGCCTCAGCACTCAGCATGGTTCTCTTCCTGATCATCATGGTGATCACGGGGATTCAACTTCGCCTACAGAAGCGGTGGGTGAACTATGAATAAGCCGACAAGACGCAACAAAAGCATGAGGCCTAAGTTCTTTACGACCTTCTTCGGCATTGCAATGCTCTTTCCATTTTTCTGGATGATCAGTTCGTCCCTGAAGAATAGCGTCGAAGCATTTGCCACTCCTCCGACGCTTCTTCCCAAGCATCCAACCCTGGACAACTACCGTCACGTATTCCAGAACATGGATGTTCCAAGGCTCTTTCTTAACAGCATTTCTGTCACTTTAATCTGCGTCTTCTTGCAGTTGCTCACCTCTGCCTTGGCCGGCTATGCCTTCGCGCGACTTAATTTCCGATTCAAGAATGTCATCTTCATGGTTTATCTCGCCACAATGATGATTCCGCTCCAGGTAATCATCGTGCCGCTATTCATTGAGATGAGACAACTCAATCTCATCGACAGTCTGGTCGGCCTGGGCCTGCCATCTGTCGTGACAGCATTCGGCGTCTTTCTGATGCGACAGGCGATGCTTGCCATCCCTCGTGAGCTTGAAGAGGCCGCAATACTGGATGGAGCTAGCCACATCAGAATGTTCTTCTCTATTGCGCTTCCGCTGTGTATGCCCACACTTGCTGCCCTCGGAATTCTCTCCTTCATGTCGGTATGGAATGCCTACCTCTGGCCGCTGGTAGTTATCTTCAGCCCCGAGAAGATGACATTGCCGCTGGCCCTTTCAAATCTTCATGGCGAGAACCTCACAGATTGGCCGATGGTCATGGCCGGTACCACTATCGCCGTCATTCCAATCGCGCTGACTTACCTGATTCTGCAGAAGCAGATCGCACAAAGTTTTCTCACGGCTGGCCTTAAGGGATGAGTTCATCTCTCGGGTCACCTATCAGCCGTGGGAATGGCCTTTACGGGCTAGCTTCACCACTTACTAGGGGGGAAAGAAATGAAAGGCAATAAGAAAAAAATCTGGGCCGCCGGCATCGCCGGCATATTGGTGGCGAGTGTTGGGCTAGTCAGCAATCCTGTTGTTGCTGCTTCCAAGACGACCATCAACTTCTTCACCTTCACTGCGGTCCCAGACCACATGAAGGATCTACAAGCCATGGTTGCGGCCTTCGAAAAGAAGAACCCA
>JANXZB010000011.1 GCA_025355765.1 Actinomycetes bacterium | reverse complement strand
ATCTCCGCCGTAGGTCTCTTGGTCATACCCGACATCAACCAGAACCTTGTGGCCGTTGCCCTCGATATAGACGTAGGAGTAAGGGAACTGCCGTGTGCCCTCATTCCAATGTCCATAGAGGATGCAACCAACTGGCTGAGTCATGCAGCGGGCGTACTCCAGCATCCAAATCGACCAATCGCTCATGATCGACCTCCCGCCACCTTGGGCAACGGATTACCTTCTGGCACGAATTCGTACTGCCAAAGCGCCGTGCATGAATTGCGAAGATTCCTATATGCCACGCGCAGCGAACGCGCTGCTTCTCCATCTACTCCATGCAGTGCAATGACGCTTGCCTGACTTCCTAGCATTTTCGTTTGGCGCACGATTTGGCTGATCACCGGATCGGATGAAGCTATCTCGCAACTTTCAGTAATCATCTGCGCGCTCTGGCCTGCCACCTTCGCAAGCTCATGGGCAAGAACCGTGACTTTCTCCTCGGAATCCCCACTCAGCGATGCTGCACCGATCATGATGATCAATCGCTTGTAACGCTTCATCGATGGCAGTAATTCGAATGCCAAGTTCGTCAGCTGAGGGGGCAAACCATGTACAAGGTTCCACACTTCCTCGTGGCTATGTGAGCCGTTTCCGGGGATATCGATGTGCTTCATTCGGTGACCTTTTCCTTCGAAAGTTCACTCATGAAGGTATCAACTTCATTTGCGTACGGCGCAGCCAGGGCAGCCCCGCGACGGGTTACAGAAAGGCTTGCCGCATATACCGCTTGACGAGTTGCGTTGAATAAATCATCACCTGTTGCCAATTTCGCGCTCAAATATCCGCATAATGTGTCGCCTGCACCGACCGTATCCAGCACTTCAACAGGTGGTGCAATCACAATTTCCGAGAGTGTTCCGTTTGTCACATAGGCACCCTTTGACCCCAAGGTGATCACAACTTCCTTGCATCCAATTTTTTCCATCAAGGCGGCCGCTTGTTTTTCAAAACTGTCGTTCTCATTTGTCAGCGCCGCCGCCTCCATCTGATTTGGCACAAGCAAGTCAATCAATCCCACAAATGCATCCAGCGAAGCAACCGGTGCCGGAGTCAGCACAACTTTCACTCCTGCTGCCTTTGCGATCTTCGCCGCAGCAACTGCACCTGCCGTTGGCAACTCCAACTGAAGCAACAACACCTGCGATGCACGAATCAAATCTGCATGCCGCTGCACAAAAGCTTCATCGGCCAAATCATTGGATTGCGAGATAATGATGATCGAGTTATCGCCATCAGCACTTACAACGGGCAGCCCCACACCAGTTCCAACTTCTGCATGACGCTCTACACCAGAGGAATCAATCCCCTCACTGGTCAGCGTCTCCATAAAGGTGTCGCCAAATGTATCCATGCCTAAATTGCCCAGCATCGAACTCTGCGCGCCCGCGCGAGATGCCGCAACGGCTTGATTGATTCCCTTGCCACCCACTGCGATAGTGAACCCAGTCCCCTTCATCGTCTCCCCTGGTTCAGGGCGACGCGGTGCGTAGGCAATGAGGTCCATCATGAAACTTCCAAGAACGCAGACACGGCCGTTCACTCGCCGACCTCCGCATTTCCCGAAGCATTGAGTCGCTTTCCCAATGAACCGGCAGGGTGGCGCTTGGCAAAATCGTCCGCAGTAAATTCACGGGCAGCCATTAGGGCACTGGCGATCGCGTCACCAAGTACAAGCGCAACGGTTGTCGAGGACGTAGGTGCGAGATTCAGCGGATCGGCTTCGCGCCAAACCCCGACGTTCAAAACGACATCCGAATACGACGACAAGGTCGACTTTGGTCGACCCACCATGGAAATGACCGGAATTCCCATCCCCTGCGCCATCTTGGCCAGAGCGCATACCTCGACCGTCTCGCCGGAATTGGATATGGCCAGCAGTACGTCCCCAGGGAGCAGGGCACCTGAATCGCCATGCAATGACTCGACCGCGTGCATAAAGGAAGAAGGGGTGCCCGTACTGGATAAAGTGGCCGAGATCTTGGCCCCGATGTGCCCCGGCTTACCAAGGCCGGTGACTACCACCCGGCCCTTACACGCCAAGAGGATCCCCAGACAGGACTTGATCTGGTCATCGATCTTCTTGAGCAGACCGCTGAGTTCGGCGATCTCTGTTTCTACGGCAAAA
>JANXZB010000002.1 GCA_025355765.1 Actinomycetes bacterium | reverse complement strand
GGATTCCTTGCATCGCTTTTCAAATTCGATCACGACCGACTGCTTGAGGAATTCAGGCGACATACTCTGGTCGCATCCCAAGAGGAAGTAGTTGTTACTCAAGGCAAATTGAATGCCAACTTACTCATGATTGGGGCTGCTGAATTGCCCATCCGGCAGATTATCGAGAACCCCTCCTCGATCTCTGAGATGCCATTGATCAAGGGGCGAAGAAAGATTTAGGTTACTTTTGTCGCTTTACTTTGCGCGGAATAAAGATGTAACTCAAGAAGCCAATTGCGAAAGCAAATAAGTGACCCCAGTTGGTAAAGGAGGCGTCAAGAATCAAGGTGACGCTAATCAGGAGCACGATAGCGCCGGCATATATCCATCGCCACGGGGACGGAGCACGGTAGGTAAGAAGGGCAGCGAGGGCAGCCAAACCGTAGCTCGAGCCGACATCTCGGGCACTCGTCGTTGGGGACTTTACTATTGTGAAATTTAATGAGGCCCAGAGCCAAAAGCCGACAACCAAGGTCGCACCAACATGACCAAAGAAAAAAACTGCCGCGGTCCGTGCCGTCCCGATCCAGCGCTCGACCGCGGTTGCCACAAGACTAAATGCCAGGAGTGAAAACAGAAGCTCACCGGTACTTGCAACCCAAAAAGCACTGCCGAAGAGCACACGCATGGGATCGCGAATTAACTGATGCAAATTTGTGCTTCGCTCTAGGAGCAACTCCACGGCAATTTTGCTACTGGAAGTCTGTAGAACCCATGTCGTGATTATCAGAACGAATAAGTATGTGTAAGTACCGGGTGCTGACTTTAAAAACGCCTTTGCTTTAGGCATCCATATCTGCCATACCCGTCGAAACGGGTCAAAGAAAGGCCAGCGATCAGAGATCACCAGACGATCAATGCCGATGATCAGAATAAATAGCGCTAGAGGAACCATAAATCAATTAAACCGCAGACCATCCTCCGTCAACCGGCAAGACGACGCCGGTTATGTCACTTGCAGCATCCGATGCCAGAAAAACTATTGCGGCGGCGACTTCGTCTGCTTCGGCCATTCTTCCCACATTTGCCATGTAACCGCCCAAAACTTCAGGTCCCTTGTTACCGGCCACGGGGACGACTGAGATATTTGTCTTAGTCCCTCCTGGTGCCACTGCATTCACACGTACACCCCTTGTGCGATACATAATCGCATCCGACTTGGTTAGCCCTATGAGGCCGTGTTTGGATGCGGTATAGGCCGCACCGGCGCAACTGCCTCTTAATCCTGCTTCAGAAGCAGTGTTGACAATTGCACCCTTGCCCTGCGAGAGCATGTGCGGCAGGGCGGCGCGCGAAAGCAAAAACGGCGCGGTGAGATTGACTCGAATGACCCGATCCCACTCCTCCACGCTGATTTCATCGTTGGCACCCATGCTGTCCATAATCCCAGCGTTGTTCACAAGAACGTCCAATCCCCCGTGCTCCGAGATGGCGGTATCAACCACCTTCTCAACAACCATCTGATCGCTCATGTCCCCAATCACCGCGGTCGCCGTGCCACCGAAAGCTTGAATTTCATCTACTACAGCGGAAGCCGTCTTCTCGTTGAGTTCGGCCACGAGAACTCTCGCCCCCTGCTTGGCGAATTCAATGGCGGCTGCGCGTCCAATTCCGGAACCGGCGCCTGTAACAATCACACTCTTGTCTTTGAATCCTCCAGCGGCACTCATCATTGGCCCCATCCCTAAGGTTCGTGGAACCTCCACGATCCACATTTCCTCTGCTAAGTATTCCGCCGATTCCACGACTTCGATCTGTGACCTTGAGAACGTAAGGTCACAGATCGATTTGAAGGAGAATATGGGTTTGGTGTGAATTTCGTGGGAATGGCTCCACTTTCATGAACCTTTGGGCGACCATCAATGAAGTTGCAGTACCTTTTCCTAATGGCGAGCACAGGCGTTTCCAAGAAAGGGAAGCCCAGTTTTCGCGCCGACATTGAGGGCTTACGCGGCATTGCCGTCCTACTTGTCCTCTTATTTCATGCTTCAATTCCAGGCTTCAACGGTGGTTTCGTAGGCGTAGATGTCTTTTTCGTGATTTCCGGCTACCTGATCACGGGGATGCTTTTTCGAGAGTATGAAACCACAGGAAAGATCTCGCTCCGGAATTTCTATGCTCGGCGCGTACGAAGGCTTTTACCTGCTTCGGCACTAGTTCTAGTTGTCACACTTATCGCGTCAATTATCTTCCTTCCCCCAATCTCACTCCCCTCCGTTGCGATTGATATCTCGGCTGCCGCCCTTTACGTATCCAATATTGTCTTTGCCTTCCGTGCCACAGATTATTTTGCAGCAGGGTCTGCCCCATCGCCGATCCTGCATTTTTGGTCATTGGGCGTCGAGGAACAGTTCTACCTTTTCTGGCCAGCGATTTTTCTATTAGTCGCTTATGGCGCCCGAAAACTTCGAGTGCGCATAGGCATTGCAATTGCTGTTATCGGAGTTTTATCCTTTGCCTTCGCTACATATCTCGTAACGAGGGCTGGACCGTGGGCTTTCTTCTCTCTGCCTACAAGAGCTTGGGAACTTGCACTCGGCGCAATCCTGGCCGCGTTCGGCGCCAAACTCTCTAAAATGCCACATTGGCTAGCCATCTGCCTTGGCTGGCTTGGGTTGTCGGCGGTCATCTATTCAGGACTAGTAATTAAAGCCACTGCGCCATTTCCTGCTTGGCCCGCTCTTGCACCTACGGTAGGCGCGGCGTTTCTCATTGCCGGCGGTAGTCGCGTTTCAAAGTTCAGCCCAGTGGCATTTCTGGGAACGGCACTGCCACAATTTCTTGGAAGGATCAGTTACTCCCTTTACTTATGGCATTGGCCACTCCTGGTCATTCCTCTTGCCTGGAAGGGCTTGCCACTCACTATCTACGAAAGAATCGGCTTGGCCCTGCTTGCAATCCCCTTCGCTTATGCAACCCAGCGATGGGTGGAAGATCCCTTAAGACATGGCAGATTCATTGGAACCCTTCCACGGAAGAATTTGCTCACCGCTGGGGCGATGGCGCTGGTTATTGCTGCGGCTTCTTTGGGAACCGACTACATCGTCACAAACAGCGCGCATTACAACGCGAAGCCATTGACCGCTGCCCAGAAAAGCGCCGAGTTGGAGGCCTTGTTAAAACCTCTTGCCGAAACAAATAAATCTTCAAATTCACGACCCGACACCTTGGCATCGCCCGTCCCCACCAACCTAGAGCCAGGGCTGATTGAGGCAAAGGGCGATCGTCCCATTACCTATACAGACCGCTGCCATACGCAACTGAACCTGTCCCCCTCAACTATGCCCTGCATTTATGGCGATACAACATCGACCATTACCATCGCCCTTTTTGGGGACAGCCACGCGCTTTCCTGGTTTCCGGCAATGAACATATTGGCTAAGAAGAATGGCTGGAGATTGCTCTCACTTACGATGTCGGCATGTTCGCCTTCGGACATTCCTGGCTGGAATTCGTCCAACAACAGTGTTATGAAGAATTGCACACTATGGCGAGCTGATGCGTTAAAGAGAATTGTGGCAGCCAAACCACTCGTTGTACTTGTGAGCGGAACTCGCGGATTCGAGACAGTAAACGCTCAAAACAAAGTCCTAGTTGGTGATGCAAAATACGCTGCATGGAGTGCGGGAATGCAAAGATCCATTGATCAGTTAAAACTTGCCTCCCAGCACATTATTTACATCGGAGATGCCCCCATATCCACGGTCGACCCACCAGTTTGCTTGTCAGCGCACCCCAAAAACGCCCTCGATTGCGCGACTCCGCTGGCTAAGGCAATAGACAACAATTGGCTTGCACAGGAAACCGCAATGACAATAAAGGAAGGAATTGCATTCATCGACCCGGGCTTATGGATTTGTCCCACGAGTCCCTGTCCCGTCGTGTTGGGTAATCTCCTTATATACATGGATGGCGGACATCTCACTGCGACTTTTGCTGCCGCTCTTGCAAGCCGCTTGCGAAAGGCTATTTCGATCGCTACCGGAATACCCCTTCCTAGCCCCTCTCCAACCTCGACCCCCTGAAGTGGTAGCCCTCTCAGGGCATATCTCACAGTGAATTAACCTGTCGATCCTTTTGTTTTCTTCTATTTTGCTGAAGAGTAGCCCCATTGCGGTCCACCACCATGGATCCAAAAAAGGAGAGACATATGGTTCTATTGGCTATTTCGCTTAATCACCCCGCCAAATTCTTCAACTGGGGATTTATTTCTATCTCAATTCCGAACCTCATCATGATCGGCATCATCTTCGTGCTATTTGCTCTTGCCCTCATCCTTCCATTCCCTTCCCACGACAAATCGAAGGGAAAGTGAATTAGATGTCAACTATGTGGACGACCAAATTACGCAGGGCAACAGTAGAAAAATTTGAACCTCAAGACATTCTTCCCGATGATCAGCCTTCTTACGTCGCATCATGGATTTACGTTTTTGGAGTTATGACACTTGCTGGATTATTCGTCATCATTGTTACGGGATTCATTCTCACTACAAAGGGAATTGCTTGGTGGCACACATCAAGTGTTGGTCACTTCGTAAACTCCGCGCACCTCTGGGCCGTTGAGCTTTTCTTCGTCTTTATGGTTGTGCATCTGTGGGGGAAGTTCTGGATGGCGGCCTGGCGTGGACGACGCTTTGCAACATGGGTAACCGGCGCAATTGCGTTTTTGGCATCTGTCGGTACAGGGTTCACGGGCTATCTCATTCAAACAAACTTTGATTCGCAGTGGATTGCAACACAAGCTAAGGACGGCTTGAACTCAGCTGGAATTGGCTCGTTTTTTAACACGCTCAACACGGGTCAAGCCATCCTCCTTCATGTGGCTTTACTTCCTCTCGTAGTCGGTGTGATCACGATATGGCATGTGATTCTCGTACGTCGCAATGGGGTCGTGCCTCCGCTAGATGCGCAAGAGATTGCTGGAGGTGCAAAATGAGTCAAGAACGTAATGTAGATCTCGCTAAATGGAGTGGTCCAAAACGTCCATACGATCTCGTAAAAGAATTCACCATCGCCCTTCTCGTAGTAACTCTTCTTACGGTTGGCCTAGCTGCACTTTTCAGCTCACCTGATGAGCGAGCAGTTACGCTGCAAGATTGGTCGATGAAATCCCCATCTGATTTCGTGGCCACCACCACGGGCGAATTGGCCGGAACAACGATCAGCGCCTCGTACGGACCCCCATACAACAACGCCGGCGAAGGTTTGAAACTTGGGCCGTTAAAGATTCAGAAGTGGGCTGGTGTAACAATTCCGGTTAATCCAGCAGTTGACTTCGTTGTAGATCCGCTCAAGTTCAGCAAAGATGCATCGATTCCTGCAGCTCTTTCCTTGTGGAGCGGATCAAGTGCGGATCAACAGGCCAAGTGGGCAACTGATTACGCGGCGGCGATTGAAAAGGCAGGCGGCGATTACACAAAGGTCGCAGCAAGTGATGCCTTCGGCCCCGTTCCTGCTATGGCCAGCGGCTTACTCGCTCAGGCTCAGTTGGGTGTCCTTGACGGACTTCTCACGACAAAGGCAACTCCGTATCCGAGTGATTTCACTGGCCCGATGCTCTTTTTGGCCGATGGTGCGTACTTGGATGATCTCGGAGCCGCCCAGCACCTGCACGGCGATCAATGGGGCATGATGAACGAGACTGGTTCCTATCCTGGACAGTCTTGGC
>JANXZB010000033.1 GCA_025355765.1 Actinomycetes bacterium | reverse complement strand
TGGATTACCCAGTCCTACAACTAGCCAGACCATGAGGTAAGACTATTCGAGAAAGGCTGGATTAGTCCTTCTTCTCTTCAGCGGCTTCAGCAACAGCAGTGCTTGCAGCAGAGGCGGCAGTGGCAGCTGCTGTATCAGCGGCTTCGATGTCATCGTGGCTGGAGCGAACTGAAAGGTGAACAACGGGCATGTGCTCGTCAGAGACCAGGGTGACGCCGGCAGGAAGCTTGACGTCCTTGGCATAGAGCGAAAGGCCCGCAACAAGTCCGGTGAGATCGAGTTCAAAGAAATTAGGAATCGAAGTGGCCTCAGTCTCAACTTCAATGGAGTTGTTCATGTGCTCAAGAATTCCATCGCGGTCGAATTCACCTGATGTGCGGATTGGAACAGAGACAACGACGCGCTCTCCGCGGCGAACAATAATGAGGTCTATGTGCTCAAGCGTGCCCTTGATGGCATCGCGAACAATTGACTTTGGAAGGGTGAGTTCGGTCTTGCCATCAACAACGATGTCGAGAAGCACGTTGCTGGTCTTCAATGCTTTGCCTAGCTCGATGGCAGGAAGGGAGATGTGCGACGGCTTTGCACCGTGGCCGTAGATGACCGCAGGAACCATTCCATCGCGACGAGCACGACGTGCTGCGCCTTTACCGAACTCGGTACGGCTCACGCCATTGATGATGATCTCGGCCATTTTAAATCTCCCTAGTAACTCTTCTAACCTTCGGATAAATCACGTTGGTTTCGGCAGGAGCGCACGTTTAAATCGTCGACTTGCTTAAACCGTCGATTACGGTGTGCGTACCCTCGCCGGAACTTGCGAAAGATTAGCGAATAAAGCCTGTTAACAGCAAATCCGCGGTCCTTTTGCGTCTATTTAAGGACTAACTCAGACCGTCAAAAAGGCTTGTGACCGAACCGTCTTCAAAGACCTCTCGGATGGCCCTGGCCAGAAGAGGTGCGATCGGAAGAACGGTGAGGCGATCGAAATAACTGTCTTCAGAAATCGGCAATGTGTCGGTGACCACAACTTCGCTCACTCGTGAACCCTTCAATCGCTCGATCGCAGGACCAGAGAGGACGGCGTGCGTTGCGGCGATGATTACTTCTTTGGCACCTTCATCGAAGAGTGCGTCGACTGCCTTGATGATCGTGCCGGCAGTGTCGATCATGTCATCGATAACAACGCAGGTCTGTCCCTGCACATCACCGACGACGCGGCCAGTCTTGGATTCGTTGGGAATGCGTGGGTCGCGAGTCTTGTGAATGAATGCGATGGGGCAACCACCGAGAAGATCAGACCAGCGCTCTGCAACGCGAACTCGTCCAGAGTCCGGAGAAACAATGGTTAATCGAGAGCGATCCACTTTGCTTCCGACGTAGTTGGCCAGAAGTGGCAATGCGAAAAGGTGATCAACAGGACCGTCGAAGAAGCCTTGAATTTGCGAGGTGTGAAGGTCGACAACCATCAAGCGGTCAGCGCCGGCGGTCTTGAAAAGGTCGGCCATCAAACGAGCGGTGATCGGCTCGCGCCCACGGTGCTTCTTATCCTGTCGGGCGTATCCGTAGAAAGGGGCGACAACGGTGATGCGCTTGGCAGAGGCACGTTTGAGAGCATCGACCATGATGAGTTGCTCCATGATCTGTTTATTAATTGGGGCGGCGTGGCTCTGAATGACGAAGGCGTCGCTGCCGCGAACGCTCTCTTCAAATCGCACGAAGATCTCGCCGTTGGCGAAGTCATAAGCCGAGGTCGGAGTAAGGGGGATGCCAAGTTCTGATGCGACTTGCTCTGCTAACTCTGGAAAAGCACGACCTGTAAAAATTCTTAGGCGCTTCTCGGAGGCGAGTCGTAGTTCACTCATAGGTGTCATATCCCTTTCTCGGAACTGGCATCTGCTGCCTGTGCTGCTTCTGCGGCCACCGCCGAAATAGCAGATGGACTGCCCTTACGTTTTCGTAGAACCCAACCTAAGACATTTCGTTGTCTTGCTCTGCCAACCCCGATTGCCCCCGCTGGGACGTTCTCGGTGATGACAGAACCTGCGGCAGTGTAAGCGCCGTCGCCGATGGAAATTGGGGCGATCAACATAGTGTCGCTGCCGATTCGCACATGATCGCCAATTTCAGTGTGGTGCTTTGCTTCACCGTCGTAATTAACGAATACGGTGGCCGCGCCAATGTTGGTGCCGACTCCGATGGTGGCATCGCCCACGTAAGAAAGGTGTGGGACTTTGGAGCCTTCGCCCAGAGTCGCATTTTTCATCTCAACAAATGCACCTGTGCGGCTCTTTGTTCCGAGAACAGCGCCGGGGCGCAAATACGTGAAGGGCCCAACGCTGGCCCCTTCTCCGATTGTGGCGCCGATGCAATAAGACTCAAGGACAGTTGCATTGGCCAGAACTTCGCAATCAATAAGTGTGGTCCGAGGTCCAACGGTGGCGCCTTCTGAAATCGCAGTTGAACCAAAGAGCGCAGTGCCTGGGAAAATCGTCACGTCGGCCGCGATTTTTACCTTGGTATCGATCCACGTGGTGGTCGGATCAACCAAAGTGACACCGGCTCGCATAAAAGAGTCGTTGATCTGGTCGCGCATAATCGCTGCGCATTCAGCAAGTTGCACGCGGTCATTGATTCCAAGAATCTCAACTGCATCAGGGGTGAGGATCGGAACGACCCGGTCGCCCTCTGCCTGCATGATCTCGATTACTTGAGTTAAATAGAGCTCGCCTTGAGCATTGTCATCGGTGAGTTGGTTGATAACACGGTGCAGTTTTGAAAGGTCAAAGACGTAGACGCCCGAATTGATCTCTTCGATCGCGCGTTCGAATTCATCTGCATCGCGCTCTTCGACAATTTTCAGTAAGTCGCCATTGTCGGTCCGGACGATGCGGCCGTACCCGGTGGGATCGGGAAGTTCTGCCGTCAAAACGGTGGCTGAGAAACCGCCCTCGTTGTGTGCTGCAATCAATTGGCTAAGGGTTGCACTCGACAAAAGTGGTGTATCCCCTGCGACGATGAGAACGGTGCCTTTTACTTCGGTGCCGGCCAGAGCCAGCTGCACTGCGTGACCCGTGCCGCCGCGATGTTCTTGGACAACGGCAATGGCAGTCGGTGAAATTTCCTCAAGGTGCTCAGTAACTAATGAACGGCCCGCACCGACAACAACGCGGACTTCGGCTGGAGCAAGTGCTTCAACAGCGGTCAATACATGACCTAGAAGTGATTGACCTGCGATTGCATGGAGGACCTTGGGCGTTGTTGATTTCATCCGCGTGCCTTCACCGGCCGCTAAGACGATCACATAATCAAGACGGCTCAAGCATCGCTCCCACGCTAGGTTCTAGAAGTCTGGGCTCCAACTGTTCCCTACCTTAGGCATCAGCCTAATTGCTCCGCCACCCTCTCGGGCTTAGCAACGAAGTTGCTCCGCCACCAGGTATCGATCCTGGACCCTGGGCTTCAAAGGCCCATGTGCTAGCCACTACACAATGGCGGAACCCGTATTCTCCCGTATTCGGGAGAGTACTTTCGACCACTTGACCTACGAGTCCGGCGGTTGCATGAAACATGCATGGGGTAATCTGCATTTACGAGTGGAATTGGGGGTCAGCGGTCAAATGCGCGATGAAGTAGACCGCCTGGTGGCCGACTGGAAGCGCGAGCGCCCCGACTTGGACCTCTCTCCCCTTGAAGTCCTCAGCCGGATCACCAGGATTGCCCGCCACCTCGATATCGCCAGGCGGAACGCCTTTGCCGACCTTGAGACCTGGGGCTTTGACGTCCTTGCCGCCCTGCGCCGATCTGGTGAGCCCTACCAACTATCCCCTGGCCAGCTCCTGCAGGAGACGATGGTCACCAGCGGGACGATGACCAATCGTCTGGATCGTCTAGAGGAACTCAATCTCATCACCCGCAAACCCGACCCGAAAGATGGCCGCGGGTCTTTGGTGACGCTGACCAAGAGCGGAATGCGGGCAGTCGATGCCGCCATGGAGGATTTACTCGAACAAGAAAGCGTTTTTCTGCAATCACTGACAGAGGCCGATCGGATCAAACTCGCATCGTTGCTAGCAATTGTTGCCGCGCCCTTTGATGAACAGCAGGACGATAAGTAATTTAGTGGACTTCAGTTACGCGGGCGCCAGGAACTGGGCCACTGACTCGGGTAACACTTCCGACAACTCCGCTTGATGTAAGTGCCACAGCAAGGTCGAGTGCTTGATCCTCATCTGTAACCAGGAATGCAACTGTCGGCCCAGATCCAGAAACTATCGAACCCAGTGCGCCGTATTCGCTGCCGACATCCAGGATGAGTCGAAGGGCCGGGCGAAGAGAACATGCGGCAGCTTGCAGATCATTCACCAGTGATTTACCGAGGGCTTGCGGATCTGCGGCAAGGAGTGCCTGCAGCAAGTGATCGCTGACCTGAGGTGTTGCCACCTTCATGCCTTCGCGCAGCCGATCGCATTCGGCGTAGACCGCGGGAGTTGAAAGACCAAGTGTGGAGAGGGCCAGAACCCAGTGATAGGTGCCGCGCGAAAGTGCAGCGGTGACTTGGTCTCCGCGCCCGCGGCCGACCGCAGTTCCGCCGCTCAACATAAATGGAACATCGCTTCCGAGTTGGGCACCTACGTGGTGCAACTCCTCGCGGGTCTGACCAAGAGAGAAAAGGGCGTCAATAGCCAAGATTGTCGCTGCCGCATCGGCGCTGCCGCCGGCCATTCCACCAGCGACCGGGATGGATTTATTGATGTCGATGCGCAAGTCCGCGCTGAGGTCATGCTTCTGGCACATCAAAATCGCGGCCCGCCAAGCCAAATTCGTCTCATCGGTAGGAACTGAATGAACATGGTCACCGCTGATGTTGAGCGAGAGCCCTGCGCCGATTTCAACCTTGGTGACAGTGACATCGTCATAAAGGGAGATCGATTGGAAGACCGTGACTACCCCGTGGAATCCGTCTGCTTCTTTAGGACCGACAGAGAGTTGAAGATTTATTTTTCCAGGCACACGCACCACGACTGAGTTCGCTACGGGATGGGCCATATCAAGACCTTATTCCTAATTCTTGAGCCGCACGCCCAATCTGGCAGAACTCATCGACGATGAGTGCCTCACCGCGAAATGTTGGGTCGATCCCTGCCTTCTCCAATACTTCGCGCGCTGCCTCCGAACTGCCCAGCCAATTTTTCAGGGCCGATCGCAACATCTTCCTGCGTTGCGAGAACGCTGAGTCAATCGCTGCAAAAACTTGCAGGCGTAAATCTTCATCCCCCAAGGGATCATGGCGAACGAATCCGACAAGTTTGGAATCGACGTTGGGCACAGGCCAGAAGACCGAGCGCGAGACCGAACCTCCGTGCGACATGGTGGCCCACCACGCCGCCTTCACACTGGGGATTCCATAATCTTTTGATCCGGGTTTGGCGACGAGGCGGTCAGCAACTTCTGCCTGCACCATCACGATTCCAGACTGGATAGTTGGGAACTTCTCCAAGTAATGAAGGAGAACAGGAACTGAGATGTTGTACGGAAGATTTGCCACCAACACAGTTGGCGGTTGCGGCAACTCGGTGACTTGCAGGGCGTCGGCGTTGATGACGGTCAGATTCGAGAAATGTTCGGAGTGCGCTGCTACGGTGAGTGGAAGTTGCTGCGCCAATCGTTGATCTATCTCAATGGCGATCACGCTTGCTGCCACATCAAGTAACGCCAGTGTAAGTGAACCCAACCCGGGGCCGATCTCGAGGGCAACATCGGTGGTCGAAACCCCGGCGACCTTCACAATCTTGCGGCAGATATTGGCATCGATCACGAAGTTCTGCCCGAGCGCCTTGGCCGGCTTGAGGTCCAATTGTGCAGCCAGGGCTCGTATTTCGGCCGCTCCGAGAAGACTCATGCGGAGAACGGTCCGAAGATGCGCTCTGCGTTATCGCCAAGGGATGTGGCAAGTTCTGCCAGATCTGCATCGCGCTCCAGCGCCATTGCTCGAACGATGGTGGCGATTTGCGCGGGAGAGTTGATGTGACCGCGGTGGGGGGTGGGCGTCAAAAAGGGCGAATCAGTTTCAACTAAGAGTTGTTCGATCGGCACCAATTTCACTGCTTCGCGCAATTGCGGGGCGTTCTTGAAGGTGATGGTGCCAGCGAAGGAGAGAACGTATCCGCGGTCGATGCAGGTCTTGGCCATCTCAACATCACCAGAGAAACAATGGAAGACGGTTACCTCAGGGGCGCCAACTTCAAGAAGAATAGAAAGAATGTCGTCGTGTGAATCGCGATCGTGAATGACGAGTGCCTTCTTCTCCTTCTTCGCCAACTCAATATGCCACTTGAATGATTCCTGTTGCACTCCTCGCAACTGTGGTGGAGTACGAAAGTAATCAAGACCCGTCTCACCGATGGCGCGCACTCGTGGGTGTTGGGCCAACTTCTCGATGATTGCCAGATCATGTGCGAGATCTTTCACTACGGGTGCTTCGTTGGGATGCAAGGCAACGGCGGCAAGAACCGTGTCACTCCAATACTCGGCTGCGTCGACACACCATTGCGACTGTCTTGCCGAATATCCAACTTGAACAACGCGATCGACTCCGACAGATTTTGCCTGCGCTAGTACTTCACCGACCTCTGCGGAATCCGGGGCGGTGTCGGTGATGATTTCGATATGTGCGTGAGCATCAACTGTCGGTACCGGCAGTGGTTCGGGAAGAGGCGCTGCAGGGCGATCAATATCCCGGTTGTGCCGATCTGCCATTGAAGTTAAGCGATCACATCTAGGCGTGGGAAAAGGGATGCGCTCTTGGTAACAACTGAGCCGGCAGGAAGTTGGCCCCATGTGGCGACATCACCGATGCGCTGATCTTTGAGCGCACCAATTGAGTTGTTTGCGCCTAAGGAATCCCAGAGGATTTCACAGGTCGCAGGCATTACAGAATTCAAAAGAACGGCCAAAGCGCGCAATGACTCTGCCGTGTTGTAAAGGACTGCGTCGAGTTCTTCCTTGTTTGCAGGGTCCTTGGCCAGGATCCATGGTTGCTTGATAGTCACATATCCATTGACCTGCTTGCAGAATTCCATGATTGCCATGATTCCACTCTGGAAATCCAGTTCGCAGATGGCGGCGTCAGCGGTTTTGACGGTGGAGATGAGCCCCTTGGCCAATTCCTTGTCATAACTCGCCGCCGGGATAATTCCGTCGCAGTACTTCTCAATCATCGCCGCAAGGCGTGAAGAGAGGTTGCCGAAGTCGTTGGCCAGTTCACTGGTGTAACGGGCGTGCATGTCCTCCCACGAGAAGGAACCATCGCTGCCGAAGGGAATAGCGCGGAGGAAGTAATAACGGAATGCATCTACCCCAAAGTGATCGGTGATCTGACTTGGAGCGATACCAGTGAGCTTGCTCTTGCTCATCTTCTCCCCGCCAACCAGCAACCAACCGTGAGCGAAAACCTTCTTTGGAGTTGCCAATCCCGCCGCCATCAACATGGCGGGCCATATCACCGCGTGAAAGCGCAGGATATCTTTGCCGACTAAATGCACATCTGCCGGCCACGTGCTGGCAAACTTGCGTCCGCCTTCACTATTTGGATCATCACCCAAGCCGATCGCAGTTGCATAGTTCAAGAGTGCATCGAACCAGACATAGAAGACCTGATCCTTATCCCATGGAACCGTAATACCCCAGTCAAATGTTGAACGTGAAATCGATAGATCAGTAACACCACTTTCAAGGAAAGAAACGACTTCGTTGCGAGCGGTCTCTGGTTGCAACGTCTCAGGATTGTCGCGATAGTGCTTAAGAAGCGGCTCGACAAAATCAGAAAGTTTGAAGAACCAGTTGTTCTCGTTGACCATCTCGACTGGCCTGCTATGAATCGGGCAGAGGCGCTCGTCTCCGCTGACGATCAAATCAGCTGGCAACTTGAATTCTTCGCAGCCAACGCAGTATGGGCCTTCATATTTTCCTTCGTAGATGAAACCTGCACTCTTCAAACCGGTGAGAAACTTTTGCACGCGCTCCGAATGGCGAGGTTCCGTGGTGCGGATAAAATCATCATTTGCAATGTTGAGCGCTTTCCAATTCGGTTTCCACGACTTCTCAACGAGTTCGTCAACCCAAGCCTGCGGGGTTACCCCGTTAGCCTCGGCTGTTCGCAGAACCTTCTGCCCGTGCTCGTCTGTGCCGGTCAGAAACCAGACCGACTCGCCCTTCTGGCGGTGCCAGCGGGTAAGCACATCACCTGCCACAGTCGTATACGCGTGGCCAATGTGGGGAACATCGTTGACGTAATAAATCGGCGTCGTGAGGTAAAAAGTCTTACCCGGCGAAGATTTCGTCATGTGGTTATCTTAGAGGCAGATTTCGAGTCGACCATCGCCGCGAAAACCACCCGTTTAGCCACAGAGAATTCTTCGGCCACGGTCGCAATTGCGGACTTTCTGTCCATACCGGCGGCTTCAAATTCCCGAACGCGAGAGACCATCCCCTCTGATGAGATTTCTGCAGAATTGCTCGGCGCACCTTCCAAAACCATCGTGATCTCGCCCCGAACTTCATTGTTCTGCGCCCAAGAAAGAAGCTCTCCCAGAGTCGCACGTATTGTCTCCTCATATCGCTTGGTCATCTCTCGGCAAATTGCCCCGCGACGATCAGGGCCGAAAACTGCCACCGCATCTTCAAGTGCATCAAGGAGGCGATGGGGTGCTTCAAACCAGACAATAGTGCGTTCCTCATTCCGCAAGTTCTCAAAGAACTTCTCACGTGCTCCAGATGTTCGTGGCGAAAAACCTTCAAAGACAAATCTGTCCGTTGGCAGTCCGGCAAGGGCAATCGCCATCGTGACGGCACTTGGCCCTGGAATAACTGAAACTGGAATACCCGCAGCGATCGCATCGCGCATCAAGCGAAAGCCAGGATCGCTAATTGTCGGCATGCCGGCGTCGGAAACGACCAAGACCGAAGTTCCGGCTTGCAGCATGGTCAAGATATCGGCGGTTCTATCTTGTTCGTTGCCCTCGAAGAAAGAGAGAACGCGCCCCTTGAAATCGATATTCAAATCCGCGCATAAACGGTGGAATTTTCGAGAATCCTCGGCGGCAACGATGCCCGCATTCTCGATTGCATCCTTGAGCCGCGTACTTGCATCCCCCGGATTTCCAAGAGGAATGCCGGCCAGGCTCAAAGTCATAGCCAAATCCTTTCAGTCATGTTCCTATTCTCGCTTAGGCTAACCCCGTGGGCCCAATTCTGATCGCCATTGTCTCCTTTGCGCTACGGCTCTTCCATTTAGGTCTGCCCAAAGGGTTGGTATTCGACGAGGTCTATTACGTCGATGGCGCGCGCGATTATCTAGCCCATGGCGTGGAAGTCAGCGGATCTGGCCCGGAGTTCATCGTCCATCCACCTGTTGGCAAATGGTGTATCGCACTAGGTATCAAGATTTTTGGTAACCATGAATTTGGTTGGCGAATTAGCGTGGCAATTGCCGGGGCCATCACGATTTATCTGGTGGGGCGCATTGCCCAGCGCCTTTTCCTGAATCCAAGGCTTAGCACCCTGGCCTCATTGTTAATGGCGCTGGATGGATTGAACCTTGTTCACTCGCGAACCGCGCTCTTAGATCTCTTCCTCACTCTTTTCGTACTCCTAGCAGTCATGTCCTGGCTCAAGGGCCATTACTGGCGATCGGGAATCTGGTTCGGCCTGGCCTGCGGCACAAAATGGAGCGGCATCTACTTCCTCATCGCCTTCGCCCTACTCACTGTCTATCGCGACAAGGGACGGATCCAACCCTTCTTCAAGTTGTTACCGAAAAGGTTTGCGCAGTTCTTCATTGTTCCCGTGGTCACTTACCTCGCAACGTGGACCGGATGGTTCCTGTCTCCACGAGGCTGGGACAGGCAATGGGCACTCAGCAATCCCCCAATGGTCGGATTCGGTTTCGTTCCTCGGACTCTGCGTTCATTCTGGCACTACCACGCGGAGATTCTCGATTTCCATCGAGGTTTGACGCAGCACCATGCATACCAGGCAAACCCTTGGAGTTGGATAGTGATGGGCAGGCCAACATCGTTTTATTACGGGACGCCACGTGCGTGTGGCGGCTCGAAGAGTTGTTCTCAGGAAGTCCTTGCCCTTGGCACACCATTGCTCTGGTGGCTCGGGACCATTGCGGTGGGCGTTGTACTTGGTTATTGGATTAGAAGTTTGCTGATAACCAAGAAACCGGATTTCGTCTCAGGTTTTATTCTGCTGGGCGTCGCGGCGGGGTACTTGCCGTGGTTCTTCTTCCAACGCCGAACCGTCTTCACTTTCTATGCAATCGTCTTCGAGCCCTTCGTCGTTCTGGCCCTAGTTTATTGCGCTAAAAAGTACTTAGGCGTTCCGCCTTGGCCAAAAAAGAAAAAGATCGTCATTGGAATCCTTGTTCTCCTGATTGCCTTGAATTTCCTTTACTTCTTGCCCATCTTCAATGGCTCAGTTCTCCCCTACAGCCAATGGAGTTACAGAATGTGGCTGCCCTCGTGGGTCTAAGGATTGACTGAATATGTGCGTGAAACAATCCCGTTCTGATACTGCCTTTCCTCCGACAGTACTAAATTCGAAATCTCATTTGGACTGAGTAGAGGCTTGCCCTGGGCCAGGATGATTGGAATCACCATCAATTCGAGCTCATCAAGCAGGCCAGCATCAAAGAATTGTCGAACGATGGTTCCGCTACCAAGGATTGTCATGTCTTGATCTGCGTTTTCTTTGAATCGCCTGAAGTCTTCGGGGTCGATGCAATTGAGCAAAGTGACATGTTTCCACGTTGGCCCTTCGCTCGCATTCTCCAAGGTCTTTGAAAAAACGATCTTCTTGCTCTCGCGCATTTTGAGAGTCGTACGCGCATCGTCATCCAAAGCTTGCGCTGAAGACCAATACCCCCTCATCATCTCGTACGTGCGTCTTCCGAAAA
>JANXZB010000117.1 GCA_025355765.1 Actinomycetes bacterium | reverse complement strand
AGTAGAGATTTCACATATGACAGTTCTAGGGGGTCCCAATGACAAGCCGACCCTGGTAATCCACAACGTGAATCCACGGTAGGATCGGCCTCGTTGATTCATCCGAAACAACGCTTCTTTCCCCTAAAGCGCAGTATTTGCGCTTACTTGCGAGTCTTATCACCACCTGACAGGCCACATCGATTTACCGTTAGAAATTGGCCTGTTATACCGAGACGCGCTAGTCGTCTCGATTGGTCTAGCTAACTCATGTCATTACAACCACGCTCTAAAACTGCTGCGCCTTCAAAAGGTCCCAAGGTCCACCGCAAGGGAACCTCAGCCAGGGCTGTTGATCGCGCATCTGCTGAGCCCGCAAGCAAACCCGCCTACGCAAAATCAGGCAAACCTTCCTTTTCTAAGCCTGGGTCAAATACTCCGGCCAAGCGAGCCAAGAACAAGCCCCGGTCAATAGAGCGCGCCAAGCGCTTTGCAGCAACCCTAGAAAGTGCCCCAGCCATGCGTAACAATGATGGATCGGCTCCCCGAAAAGAGCGCACCACTCCTCGTGCCACTGGCACCGTGAAATACGCGCCGGCCCGTCGCGATGATCGCACTTCGGCTCGTCCGGACACCCGCCCAACGACTCGTCGCGATGCCCGCATCGCCGATGCCGCCCGCGGAGATGGCCGTCCCAACTTTGTGCCTCGTGAGCGCGTCAAGTTCATTCCTGGTGGAAAGCGCACCGGAGCCCCTGTCACCCGCAGTGCCCACAGCGGCACCGCCTCGACTCATAAGAGCACATTCAATCGCCCAAGTTCTTCGCGATCGACAAACAACTTTGCAGCACGCCCCGACTCAAATAAGAGTGGACGTAATTTCTCAAGTAGCCAGTACAGCGAAGATTTCGGTGCCGACGATACATTCCTGGTGGATCCAGAAGAACAGAGTTCTAACGACGCGCTTCACCACACACCAAATGAGGCAAGCACAACGACTTTCGCTGAGTTAGGAATCGCCCCTGAATTGGTGGCAATTCTGACGAGCCAGGGCATCAACTCACCATTCCCAATCCAGGTAGCAACCCTTCCTGATGCACTCAAGGGACACGACATCCTCGGCCGCGGACAGACCGGTTCTGGCAAGACTCTTGCCTTCGGTCTTGCGATGCTGACAAATCTTCATGGCAAGCAGGCTGCTCCACACAAGCCACTTGGACTAGTTCTTACTCCGACACGCGAACTTGCCCAGCAAATTAACGATGTTCTAACGCCATTGGCCAAGGCAATCCGACTAGATTCTGTTGTTATTGCAGGCGGAATGCCATACGCAAAGCAGATCACTGCAATGCGCAAGGCCTGCCCGATTCTTGTTGCAACCCCTGGCCGCCTCATCGACCTACTCAATCGCGGTGAAGTTCAACTCGATGATCTACAGATCACTGTTTTGGATGAGGCTGATCAGATGGCCGACATGGGCTTCTTGCCGGTTGTGAAAGAAATTCTTGATCAAGCTAGACCAAACGGTCAGCGCTTGCTCTTTAGCGCAACTCTTGATCGCGGTGTTGATTCACTCGTGAAGAAATATCTCAACAACCCCAAGACCCACTCACTTCAAAATGATCGTGCATCCGTTAGCACCATGGAGCACCACGTACTTGTGATGCATGCTGGTGACAAGGATGAGATCACCGCGCAAATCGCATCTCGCGAAGGCCGCACAATTCTCTTTGTTAAGACTCAGCGCGGTGCAGATCGTCTGGCTGACAAGCTTGCTAGCGTGGGTGTTCCAGTTGGCGCCCTTCACGGCGGAAAATCCCAAGCGGTTAGAACTCGAACCCTTGCTCACTTCAAGGAAAATCCCAACTCTGCCCTTGTCGCAACAGATGTTGCAGCTCGTGGTATCCATGTTGACGATGTTTCCCTTGTCGTTCACGTAGATGCCCCAACCGATCACAAGGATTACCTTCACCGCGCAGGTCGCACGGCTCGCGCTGGCGAAGCAGGTGTTGTCGTCACTCTGGCTACCTCCAAGCAGCAAAGCGCAGTCCGCGGACTTACCTCCCGTGCTGGCGTGTACCCGAAGTTCGTAGATGTGCGCCCCCACCATGATGAACTGGTATCCATAACCGGCTCAAAGCAGCCAAGTGGAATCCCCTACATCGCACCTGTGGTCGAGAAGCCAAGCTTTGGCGGACGCCGCCCACGGCCCAACTCGGATCAGAGACGTCGCAGGCCCAGATAAGGTTCGCAATAATCTGCATCCACACAACTCTTTGACCTAGCATTCTGCAAAGGTCGAAGACAGTTCGAAACCTTGCATATTCTGTGAAATTGTCGCAGGGTGCTCTCCAGCGAGAGTACTCCTCGAAAATGAAACCTGAGGTCTCTACCGTTTTGCAGAGGAACCGAAGAGTAGGTTGACAGACAGTCTTTCATTTTCATTTTCACGTGATCCCCAGATGGAGCGAGGACACCTTAATTGAGCCCTGGGTTGAAACCCTGGGTTCTGCCTCAAAGTTGGATGAAATTCATGAACTGATCTTAGGCGAGAAAT
>JANXZB010000019.1 GCA_025355765.1 Actinomycetes bacterium | reverse complement strand
CTTGTCATGATAACGAGAATCCCAGCCTGTAGTACCCCTGTGATTCCAGCCGTGTAGAGAAATCTTTTCATAAGTTTTCCAATTCGCTCACCGTTTGGATTCGGCTTTTTTAATTCGTATAAGACCGCGATGTTAGCGGGCTCGAGAATTCCAATAGCGACTATCGCGAGGGCGCCGACGATGATCATGGAGGCAACTACCCCGCCGTGATGTTTATCGGAGGAAAGAATGAAACCTTGATGTCTGGCTAATTGAAAACCGCCTGCCAATGTCATGATCACTAAGGTCGGCATGAGAATTACCATTTTTGGCATCAAGCGTTTGGTCAGTTCGATGGCCGTCCACATCCCACGGCCGACGACGTGGTAAAAACCAATTGCCCAGAGGCGCTTTTTCGCAATGGCGACAATAAGGCCAACCATCACCCCCGCAATGTAGGGGCAATGGAATAAGAAGACTTTTGTTCGTCCAGCTCGCTGCCAGGATGCCTTGAGGTGGAGAATGGCGCTATGGAGGACTCGACTGGGTTCGCATTTCGAAAGCTAGCGGGAACTGTTGTTATCTATGCCTTTGCGATGGCTTACCTCGAATCAGCTGTTGTTGTATATCTTCAGCGCGCGCTTTCGATGTCGCCTTCGACCCTCTTCCCTCTACGAGATCAGGCAACCCTCGGTGGACTTGGGTCGATTGAAGTAGGCAGGGAAGTTGCAACGATCCTCATGCTGGCGACCGTCGGGTGGCTGGCCGGGCGCACTTCACTCGAACGGCTTGCTTGGACTTCGTTCGCATTTGGAATCTGGGATATCGGATATTACTTCTGGCTCTGGGTATTTATCGGTTGGCCGACGAGCTTGGGAACAACTGATCTTCTCTTTCTCATCCCAGTGCCATGGGTCGCACCAGTGTGGGCACCCATGCTCGTGAGCCTTGCCCTGATCTTCTTCGGCCTCCTGGTTGCCCGTCGCCTCCGACAAGGCCAAAGTTTCGCGAATAGACCTAGGCACTGGGTACTTCTCTTCGCCGGTGGTCTAGTCGTCATTCTTAGTTTCACTTTGGACGCTGGAAATATTCTGAGGGGCGGGATGCCCTCCCCTTTTCCTTGGCCCGTGTTTTCCGCAGGAATGGGGATCGCGGTATTTGGTATCGCATCAGTGCTCCGGCGCTAATACACTTTTCCGATGTTTCACGTCCGACATGCCGCAGAAAATGATGCCGTTTCCTGTGCAGCTATCCATCGTGCCGCTCTCACGATGGCGATGCCGTTTATGCCGCGGTTGCACACGGTGGAAGAAGATCATAAATATTTTGCAGAGATTTTGGCCGCGCAAAAGTGTTGGGTCATGGAGAGACAGGGGGGAGTGCTCGGGTTCATTGCATTGGGTGACTCTTGGGTAAATCACCTTTACGTGTTGCCGAGGTATCAAGGCATCGGCATCGGCACTCGACTTTTGGATATTGCCAAAGAAACATCTCCACGCTCTTTGCAACTATGGACATTCCAGGAGAATCTCCGAGCAAGAACTTTCTACGGGAAACACGGATTCATTGAAGTTGAACTTACCGACGGTGCCGGAAATCAAGAGCGGATTCCTGATGTGCGTCTCGTGTGGAAGGAAATCCAATAGCCTCCCAGATCTAATCGGCTAAGAGTTCCTCCACCTGACTTCGAATTAATTCGGCATCTTCCTTGTCAGATTCTTTCTCGAGTTCAGATTCCCCGGTGGCCGCATAAGCACGACTAGCCATCCAATCGGCGATTGCCAGTTGCTGTGCGCCCCCTACTTGCTGCCAGTGAAACCGAGATGTAAGCGCATATTGTCGTGGGAGGAATCTAGCCGAATCAGTATCTTGGGAATACCCTTTCCGAATGAGCAAATTCGCCGACCGAGCAGGCAAAGCCCTGCTTGTTATTGACGTTCAAAATGATGTGGTCGGTGACGCTTGGCGTCGTGGCGAAGTGATTGAAAATATCAATACACTTATTGCAAAGGCGCGCGATGCCGGTACTCCGGTCATCTGGGTTCAGCACTCGGATCCGTACATGGAAATCGGATCAGAGGCGTGGCAAATCGTTCCCGAATTGGAACCGATGTCGAACGAAACCATTATTCGCAAGCAATATCGGAGCTCCTTCGAGGAGACAGTGCTTGACGAAACCCTCGCCGATCTAGAGGTCGGCCACCTCTTTATCAGTGGTGCTCAATCCGACAACTGCGTTCGACACACTTCACATGCCGCCCTCGAACGCGGTTATGACGTCACACTTGGAGAAGATGCCCACACGACATCTGACGGTGAATGGGATTCAGAGACGCTTATGGCAGATGCGATCGTTGACGAGATAAATCGATCCTTCGATGGCTACGAGTTGCCGGGGCGATCAACCGCCATAGTTTCCACCGCAGAGGTAGCGTTCTAGAATTTTTTGCTAACCTCGAAAAGACAGATCTTGCTTTTTCATTTCTGTCACCAAAATTCGGATGGCGTTTGGCCCCATTCCGTGAAGGTCCCTAACTGCCGCTCGTGAAACTTTGCGAAGGTCACTTATTTGATAGAAACCTTCGTTTATCAGCGCTCTCCTTGCGGGTGCGGCCAGCCCGAGTGCTCGCCAATTCCCATCCTGTTCGAAATAGTCATCCTCAGGGCTTGAAACCACGGAGCTCTTTCTTTTAAGTTCTGCTTTCTTAACGGCCCGATTGGACGCGGCCGTCTTCTTTGCTTGCGATGCCAACATTTCTACTTTGGCTGGAGATGGTTTTGCCACAACCAAAGGTTAATACAGACCCGATATAGATGAGTGCGGGAGGCGGGACTTGAACCCGCACGTCCGAAGACACAGGTTCCTAAGACCTGCGTGTCTGCCATTTCACCACTCCCGCAAGAGCGTCGACCCATGAATCAGGATCGCGAAGCCAAGGTTAAGGGCAAGAGCGTTATATGCCAAAACCAAGGCCAATTCTCTAGTTTGAAGAGGCTCCGCGACGCGAAATGGCATCTACACCCGCTGATACGAGCAGAACCACTCCGGTGACGATGTATTTGATGCCTGCTGCGTATCCGAGAAGACCCATGCCGTTATCGATAACGGCAACGACGAGACCTCCCAGAATTGCATCGCGCATCTTTCCTTTACCACCAAAGAGGCTGGTTCCACCGATAACGGCGGCACCGACTGCATAAAGAAGTGTGGAACTTCCGCCAGTGGTTGGGGAGATGGAATTCTGACGCGAGGCGAAGAGCATTCCAGCGATTGCCGAAAGAGCCGAACAGATCACGAAGGCCGCAATGCGAACTTGCTTTACGTTGATACCGGCACGACGAGCCGCTTCTGCGTTGCCGCCGACTGCATAGATGTGGCGACCAAATGCCGTTCGACCAAGAACGAAAGTTCCGATAACAAGTAACCCGAGAATCACTGGCACTACAACGGGGATGCCCCTGAGACTGACAAGTTGCGGGTTATTGCTGCGCTCGCGGTTGAGTGCGAATACGGCAATTCCGGTAATTCCAAGTAAGCCGACCGTCTTGAGGACCCAAAGTTTGAGGAGTTCGGCCTTGAGTCCGATTTTGCGGCGAGAGTTGATGCGGTTGAGTCCGCTCAGCACGTAGAGAATTGAGACCACAAGATAGAAGGCCCAACTTATTGCAGGGGAGAGGTTGTTGTTTTCGACCGCCAAGATTGCTGGGTCTGTGATTTGAATTGTTCCACCTTCGCCAGCGAGCAAGAGCAAGAGTCCTTGGAAACCAAGGAACGCTGCAAGAGTCACAACGAATGACGGAATGCCGAGTCGAGCGACCAACGTTCCAATGGAGAACCCGAGTATGCATCCCACGATGATGCTTACAGGAAGTGCTAGGAACCACGCCCATCCATGTTTGGTTATCAAGATGACCAGGATGGCGCCACATACGCCGGAGGCGTATCCAGCAGAAAGATCGATTTCGCCAAGGAGAAGTACAAAGACAAGGCCCATTGCAATAACTGTCACGGCCGCGGCTTGGGTGATGAGGTTTGCGAAGTTGTTGTTGGTCAAGAAGACGCTGGACATTGATCCAAAGACTCCACAAAGCACAATCAGGCCAAGAACCGCAGGGAGAGATCCGATGTCGCCTGATTTAATCCGGCTCCAGTAGTCGCCCATTGCATCTTTGAGCGAAGGGCCAGCTTCGAGAGTATCCGTGCTCATATTTTTGCTCCCTGATCGACCCCAGCAGATTTACCTGTGGTGATTAATTCGATGACCTGATTGGTCGATACTTCCGATTTATTGACTTGCGCAGCCATCGTTCCGAGATAGAGCGCGGCGATATTGTCCGCAACTTCAAAAACATCCACAAGATTGTGGCTGATAAGAATGACAGCCAGCCCGTTATCGGCAAGGCGACGAACGAGATGTAGAACTTGTTCGGTTTGTGCAACGCCGAGTGCTGCGGTTGGCTCATCGAGGATGACCAGTTTGCTGTTCCAGAGAACTGCTCGCGCGATTGCCACCGTCTGGCGCTGTCCGCCTGATAGCGAGGAGACGGTCTGACGAATCGACTTAACTGTGCGGACACTCAAGCCATCCAAAGTCTTCCGTGCGAGGGATTCCATATGGCTCTCGTTGAGAACGTATCCCTTTTTTACTTCGCGACCCAGGAACATGTTGTGAACAATGTCTAGGTTGTCACAGAGCGCGAGATCTTGGTATACGACCTCTATGCCTAACGCAGTTGCTTCACGCGGTCCGTTGATATCCACATTGTTGCCCTCGAAGAGGAAATCTCCGCTATCAGGGGAGTAGATGCCTGCGACGCACTTGATCAGCGTGCTCTTTCCGGCACCGTTGTCCCCGACTAGCGCGGTTACCTGTCCTGAGTAGACATCGAGATCGACGTTCTTAAGTACATGGACTGGCCCAAAAGATTTATTTACTCCTCTGAGCGAAAGTAATGGAGTGCTCACGCCTTGCTCCTTCATTGAAAACTTCATTGAAATCCTGAGGACCACAGTGTCCGAAGTCTATTCCTGTGTTCAGATTTAGTAAGGGGTGTTACAAGAAATAGTTTCGGCCCGGAGCCTAAAACCCCGGGCCGAAACCGACTATCTCATTGCTGAAGAACAGCAACTGGTCTGACTATCAGACCTTGTACTTCTTGCAGAGTGCTTCGATGCCCTTGCAGACATCGGCACGCTTCTGGAAGCCATCAGCGACAACAACCTTGACGTTTGCCTTTGTGATTCCGACTGGTACGAGAAGCACTGAAGGAACGTTTGTTGTTCCGTTGTTGACCTTTGCCGTAGCCGTTGTTGCTGGCTTGCCCGCAATAAGGTCAACGGCCAAAGCTGCTGCAGCATTTGCTTCGGCCTTGATGCCCTTGTATACGGTGTTGGAAAGATCGCCGGTCAAAATGGCGCGGAGACCGTCAACACTTGCATCCTGTCCGGAGACGCAGACCTTGCCGTTTAGCTTGACCTTTTTAAGGGTTGCCACTGCTGCAAGTCCGAGACCTTCGTTAGCTGAAACAACTGCATCAAGCTTTCCGCCAGCCTTCGACAACTGCTGTTCGAAGATTGTCTGGCCCTTTGCGTTGTCCCAACCTGGAACGGATGTGTCATCGATAAGGGTGTACTTCTTAGCCTTGATCAATGGGCGAAGAACTGAGTCATAGCCCTGCTTGAACAAAGTTGCGTTGTTGTCGGTAGGTGAACCGTTCAAATAGACGATACGTGCGGTTTTCTTGTGCATTCCGGCGAGGCAGGAAACGATGCCCTTACCTTGCAACTTACCGACTGCAACGTTGTCGAATGATACGTAGTAGGACTCAGAACCGTTAAGAGTTAGACGGTCGTAGTCAATTGTTGGCACGCCTTGCTTCTTTGCCTTGTCCTGAACTGCCTTGGCAGATGCGGAATCAAGGTTGACCATGATGAGAACTTTTACGCCCGCTGTGAGCATTTGGTCAGCAATGGTCTGGAACGCGGCAACATCGCCGTTTGCGTTCTGGATATTAACTGTGACATTTGCTGCCTTGAAGGCGGCGTTGAGGAAGGATCGGTCTGATGTTTCCCAACGGGCCGATGAGGCGGCGTCTGGAAGGATGACGCCAACTTGAGCCCCAGCAGCTGTGGCTGAAGTAGTAGCAAGGCCAGTAAATGCGATGGCGGCGGCTGCAAGAACTGCCGTAATCGCGTTACGACGTTTGGTCATAAGTAATTACCTTTCGAGAGGGTGTTCTCAACCCTGGCTAAAACCTATTTTTAGCCATTTTTAAAGTTTTTGAAAATCGGCGATTGAGTACGTCCGTGAACCTACGTCCGTAAGTGAAATCACGCACTAGTTCAAAACGGACATATCGGATATTGCACCTAACGATTGCATAACTATTTTGTCGAACGGAACCACATATCGATTATTTATCTTGCACCTCAGAGGTAGGTGTGAACGGTAGCCTTACTCAGGTGGCCTCCAATAGCGATCTTCTAGCAGCGCAAATACAGGCTGCCCTGACAGCCTTGGTGGCTGCGGGCGAGCTCCAATGCGAGATTCCGGAGGAGATTCGCCTGGAGAGGCCCAAAAACCGAGATCACGGCGACTATGCCTGCTCTATTGCACTCCAGGTGGCCAAGGAGTCAGGCCGTCCTCCGCGGGAGATAGCCGAGCTTCTCAAGAAGAGCCTTGAGTCCTTGGATGAGGTTGCCTGCGTTGAGGTCGCAGGTCCTGGGTTCATCAATGTGACCCTCAATGCCTCCAGTGCCGGGCAAATTGTTCGCCAGATTATTGCATCAGGTGAAAAGTTCGGTTCGGGCACCGCGCTAACCGGCGTGAACATCAATCTGGAATTCATCAGCGCCAATCCGACCGGGCCCTTGCACTTGGGGCATACCCGTTGGGCAGCGGTGGGCGATGCATTGGGCCGAGTTCTCATCGCGGCTGGAGCATCCGTGACCCGCGAGTTTTATATCAATGACCGCGGAAACCAGATGGATCTTTTCGGCGCATCAGTCCGAGCCGCGGCACTAGGTCAAGCTATTCCAGAAAATGGTTACCAAGGCGGCTACATCAACGACTTAGCGCAGATGATTTTGAGTGAAGATCCAGGAATCATCTCCTTGTCGGACGATGATCAATTCGTTGAGTTCCGCGAACGCGCCTACAAAGCCCAACTTGCCCAACAACAGCAAGTCCTTTCAGATTTCGGTACCCACTTTGACATCTGGTTCTCCGAGCGAAGCCTTCATAACAGCGGCGCCGTCGAACACGGACTAGATAAATTGCGCGCCCAAGGCCATGTATACGAACTCGACGGCGCTACGTGGTTGCGTACCAGTGATTTTGGTGATGACAAAGACCGCGTATTGATTAAGAGCGGTGGCGATCTGACCTACTTCGCATCTGATACTGCGTATTACATCAACAAACGCGAACGCGGTTTCGATATCTGCATCTACATGCTCGGCGCAGATCACCATGGGTACGTCAATCGGTTGCGAACCCTTGCCGCCTGCGCGGGAGATGACCCCGAGTACAACATTCACGTTCTCATCGGTCAATTGGTGAAGATCATCGAAGGTGGTGAGGAAGTAAAACTTTCCAAACGTGCCGGAACAATCATCACCCTCGAAGACCTGGTTGAAAAAGTAGGTGTCGACGCTGCCCGCTACACCTTGACTCGTTATCCAGTGGAAACGCCGATGGTTCTTGATGTCGACGTACTCAAAAAACGCACCAACGACAACCCCGTTTACTATGTGCAATATGCGCACGCGCGAATTTCGGGTGTTTTGCGAAATGCGAAAGAATTGAACATTTCCTACGAATTGGCCGATTTCGATCCGTCATTGCTGACCCACGAGCGCGAAAATGACTTGTTGGGCGCTCTGGCTGAATTTCCGCGGGTCGTGCAGGGCGCTGCCGAGCTACGAGAGCCACACAGGATCGCTCGGTATTTAGAGGAATTGGCCGGTGTATATCACCGTTTTTACGCAGATTGCCGGGTCCTTCCGATGGGCGAGGAGCCTGCTTCCGCCATTCACTCTGCGCGCGCGAATCTTTGCGCTGCAACTCGCCAGGTAATCAGTAACGGCCTGCAACTTGTTGGCGTCAGCGCGCCTGAGAGGATGTAGTTGCCATGGCAAATGTCTGGTCCTCCGAAGTCAGCTTTGAAAATGGCCAACTTTACTTGGGCGGTATTTCTGCAAAGGCACTCGCAAGTGAATTCGGGACGCCGACTTTTTTCTTAGACGAAGCCGATTTTCGAAGTCGAGCCGCTGCCTGGGGCCATGCACTTCAGGATACATTTGGTGAAAACGCCGGAACCGTTTATTACGCTGCGAAAGCATTCATCTGTGTAGAGGTTGCTCGTTGGGTCGCCCAATCTGGAATTGGTCTTGATGTCTGCACCGGTGGCGAATTAGCAATTGCTCTGGCGGC
>JANXZB010000018.1 GCA_025355765.1 Actinomycetes bacterium | reverse complement strand
TGCCCGATGGTGCCGATGTTGACGTGCGGTTTTGTCCGCTCGAACTTCGCCTTTGCCACTTTTGGTCCTCTTTCTTTTGATTTAGTGCTTTTAGTTAGGGTTTTTTAGTTTTGGTGGATCGTTTGGACTACTCGCCGCGAGCTTTGGAGATGATGTCCTTCGCTACGTTGGCCGGAACTTCGGCATACGAATCGAACTGCATGCTGTAACTCGCGCGACCTTGTGTTCTGGAGCGGAGATCTCCGACATAGCCGAACATCTCCGACAACGGAACTAGCGCCCTAACAATGCGGGCACCTGACCGCTCGTCCATGGCCTGGATCTGACCACGACGACTATTGATATCGCCGATGACATCTCCCATGAAATCTTCAGGGGTGATGACTTCAACGGCCATTACTGGTTCGAGAATTGCAGGATCAGCAAGTTTTGCTGCTTCCTTAAACGCTGCGATACCGGCAATCTTGAAGGCCAATTCCGATGAGTCAACATCGTGGTAGGCACCATCAAGAAGAAGGACGCGCACATCGGTGAGTGGATATCCAGCAAGAGGGCCCGCCGTCATGGCCTCTCTGCAACCCGCATCAACTGAAGGAATGTATTCCCTCGGGATGCGACCACCGGTGACTTTGTTAACGAATTCGTATCCACCCTCGACTGATCCTGCTGGAAGTGGCTCGATCGCAATCTGAATCTTTGCGAACTGGCCAGAACCACCGGTCTGCTTCTTGTGGGTGTAATCGTGACGCTCGACGCCCTTGCGAAGCGTCTCGCGGAAGGCAACCTGAGGCTTACCGACGTTGGCATCCACGCCGAATTCGCGGCGCATACGCTCAACCGTAATTTCAAGGTGAAGCTCGCCCATTCCGGCGATGATGGTCTGACCTGTTTCTTCATCGGTCTTGACTCGGAATGTTGGGTCTTCTTCAGAAAGACGCTGAATTGCGATACCAAGTTTTTCCTGGTCGCTCTTAGTCTTTGGCTCAATAGCAACCGAGATAACAGGATCTGGAAAGTCCATCGATTCAAGAATTACTGGCTTTGCAATATCGCAGAGAGTCTCACCAGTTGTAGTGTTCTTAAGGCCCATCACGGCGACGATCATTCCGGCGCCGGCGCTCTCACGCTCTTCGCGCTTGTTGGCGTGCATCTGGTAAATCTTTCCGATGCGCTCTTTCTTGTCCTTGTTGCTATTGAGGACAGCCGAGCCGGTCTCAAGAACACCAGAGTAAATACGAACGAAGTGCAATTTTCCAAGGTGAGGATCGGACATGATCTTGAATGCAAGGGCCGATAGTGGCTCCTTGTTATCTGGGTGACGGATAACTTCTGCAGTTCCGTCTCCGCTCATGCTGTGTCCGACAATTGATTCAACATCTAGTGGGCTTGGAAGGTAGCGAGTAACGGCATCAAGCATTGGCTGTACGCCCTTGTTCTTGAATGCAGAACCGCAAAGAACGGGAACAGCCTTGGCTGCCAATGTTGCGCGACGAATTCCGTCGATGATTTCTTGTTGTGAAAGCTCGGCGCCGTCTAGGTACTTCTCCATGACCTGGTCATCGGCATCAGCCAATGCCTCGATGAGATCGTGGCGGGCCTGCTTGCACTTCTCGACCAAGTTGGCGGGAATTTCTTCGATGAGGTAATCCTCGCCCTTCTTGGTCTCTCCTGGCCAAACAAGTGCTTTCATGGCAATCAGGTCGACTACTCCAAGGAAGTCGGCTTCATTGCCGATTGGAACCTGAAGCACGAGCGGCTTTGCATTAAGACGAGAGACGATCATGCCAACGCACATATCAAAGTTGGCACCGGTGCGGTCTAGCTTGTTTACGAAGCAGATACGGGGAACGTTGTAGCGATCCGCCTGGCGCCAAACAGTCTCGGACTGTGGCTCAACGCCGGCAACGCCGTCGAATACCGCAACTGCGCCGTCAAGTACACGTAGCGAGCGCTCTACTTCAATGGTGAAGTCGACGTGGCCAGGTGTATCAATAATGTTGATGAGGTGGTCTTTCCACATACAGGTGGTTGCAGCGGAGGTAATGGTGATACCGCGCTCTTGCTCCTGCTCCATCCAGTCCATGGTGGCTGCGCCCTCATGAACTTCACCGATTTTGTAGTTAATACCGGTGTAAAAAAGGATGCGCTCAGTGGTCGTGGTTTTGCCCGCGTCGATATGAGCCATGATCCCGATGTTGCGGACCGTAGCTAGGTCGATGTTCTCTGCGGCCACTTAATGATCCTCTTTCCCTTGTTTCTTCGATTAGAACTTTTTAAAAACGGCTGGCATATTCAGTTGTGTTGAGACCGTAGAGCGTTCTACCAGCGGTAATGCGCGAAAGCCTTGTTGGCTTCTGCCATCTTGTGGGTGTCTTCGCGGCGCTTAACTGCAGCACCGAGGCCATTGCTGGCATCGATTAGTTCATTGGTGAGGCGCTCTGCCATCGACTTTTCGCGACGTGCGCGTGAGAAATCAACTAACCAACGAAGCGCAAGAGTTGTCGAACGGCCAGCCTTAACTTCAACAGGCACCTGGTAAGTGGCGCCACCAACGCGGCGTGACTTAACTTCGATTGCTGGCTTGATGTTGTCGAGGGCGCGCTTCAAAGTGATGATTGGATCTACTTGAGTCTTGGCGCGGCAACCTTCGAGTGCATTGTAAACAATTGCTTCGGCAGTAGAACGCTTGCCATGAAGCAGAATTTTATTGATTAGGGCAGTGACAACTGGAGAGTTGTATACGGGATCAGCAATAACTGGTGACTTAACCGCAGGTCCTTTACGTGGCATTAGGAAGCCTTCTTCTCTCTCTTGGTGCCGTAACGGCTACGTGACTGCTTACGATTCTTTACGCCCTGGGTATCAAGGGATCCTCGAATGATCTTGTAGCGAACGCCAGGCAGATCCTTCACACGACCACCACGTACAAGAACAATGGAGTGCTCTTGCAAGTTGTGACCTTCACCGGGGATATATGCCGTAACTTCCATACCGCTGGTTAGACGCACACGTGCAACCTTGCGAAGTGCAGAGTTCGGCTTCTTCGGTGTCGTTGTATAAACGCGAGTGCAAACACCGCGACGCTGAGGACTTCCCTTTAGCGCAGGTGTGCTTGTCTTCGTGGTTTTTTCCGCGCGACCACGACGAACCAGCTGTTGAATTGTTGGCATCTTTCTCCATTCATGACTGCGCCTA
>JANXZB010000105.1 GCA_025355765.1 Actinomycetes bacterium | reverse complement strand
GGCGCCATCGTTGGCGAATTTCTTGGATCCCAACACGGCATGGGTTTGATCATCGCGACAGCTCAAGGCACCTTCAACCCGAATGGGGTCTATGCCGCAATGGTCATCATCGCGGTTATGGCGTTGAGTGCGGAATGGCTAATAACAAAAATGGAAGATCGCCTACTTAATTGGCGGCCCACCCAGGTTTCTGGAACAGAAATATGAGTATCCAGAAAAGAGGACAACTAGGAGGAAATGGAATGAAAATGGGAAATCGGCGGATCGCACTTTTGAGTGCGCTAGCCCTTTGCTTAACTATCACCACCGGGACTGTGGCAAAGGCTGCTGACAGCATTCCAACGGTGAAAATCATGGTCGGTGGATTGAACAAGCAGATCTACTTGCCAGCCAAGCTTTCTGAGATTCTCGGCAATTTCAAGAAATACGGTGTCAATGTTGAACTCTCTGATGAACCTGCTGGCGTCGATGCAGAAACTGCCATGCTCTCGGGTCAAGTCGATCTCGTATTAGGTTTCTATGATCACAATATCGACCTTCAGACAAAGGGAAAGAGCACTATCGACGTTGCGACTCTGCTTCAAGCACCGGGCGAAGTTGAACTCTGCAGGACTGACCTGAAGGACAAGATCAAGTCAGTCGCTGACTGGAAAGGTGGCATAAACGCCGGTGTGACTGGTCTTGGCTCCTCGACGAACTTCCTCACGAAAGCGCTCGCAGCCCATGCAGGTGTTCCGCTCACTGACGTTCACTCACTTGCGGTCGGAGCTGGAAATACTTTTGTTGCAGCCATGCAGCAGAAGGCGATTGATTGCGGAATGACAACTGAGCCAACAATTTCTCGCGTGCTCTCGACTGGAATCGGTTACGTCCTCGTTGATATGCGTTATGGAAATCTGACTCACGCTGCACTCGGTGGACCTTATGTTGCAACGTGTGTCTACGGAACTAGAGCATGGGTGAGTGCAAACTCGGCCACAGTTCAGAAGGTGGTCAATGCTTTCTACGACACCATGCAGTTCATCAGGACCCACACTGCATTACAGATTGCCCAGCAGATGCCAGTCGATTACTACTCAGCAATCGGCATTGATGCTTATGCGAAAGCGCTGGATGATGAAAAGTCCATGTACAACCCATCAGGGCGAATGGTTCCTGGTGCACCAGCGAACATCTTAAAGGTACTTACACGAGGTAACGGATATTCAAAGTCAGTTGTAGATGCCGTGAACCTCAACAACACATTCACAAATGCCTATGTTCAGGCGGCAGTAAGCCAGGTTGCTCGAACAAATGCAGAGTTGGCTGCGAAAAAGAAGAAGTAAAAGGCTAGTTCTTTCTAGATAGTTACAGGGGGAGTAATCCCGCGGAGGCTTGACACTCCGCGGGATTGCTTTATTGCTTACTAACTCTTCTCTGGAATCATGATGATTGATCCCGAGGGGCATTCGCTGACGCAGATGCCACAGCCTTTGCAATAGTCGAGGTTGATTTCGAACCCGTTGCCAGAGCCTAACTTAATGACCGCGTTGTCCGGGCAGACGCCGAAGCAGTTGTCGCATTCGAAGCAGTTGCCGCAGGACATGCAGCGGCGGGCCTCGTATAGAGCCGTTGATTCATCGAGTCCCTGAACGACCTCGTCAAAGGTTGACGCTCTCCGTGCGCCTTCTAGCCTTGGGCGGACGGCGTGCGGAGCATCTGAGTAGTACCAAGGGTTTAAGTCTTTGAATTCGACGATCTGATGTTTATCGTGACCAACGTATTCGACACTGCGCAGCCATGCATCAATGTTGCGTGCAGCTTTCTTTCCGTGGCCGACGCCAGTTGTGACGGTGCGCTCTGCCGGCACCATATCGCCGCCTGCGAAAATCCCGGCGTGGCCCGTCATCATCATTGCGTTTACTTTGACTACACCATCTTCAACTTCAAGGTTGGGAACATTCTTCAGGAGCGAAAGATCAGACTCTTGGCCGAGTGCAAGTACCAGCGAATCTGCTTCTAGTTCTTCAAATTCACCGGTCGGTTGCGGAAATCCCTTCTCATCCAAGACCATTTTCTCTACTTGAAGTTTTCCAACTTCAGCGTGCTTGATGGTGGAGAGCCATTTGATGAGGACACCTTCCTCTAGTGCCTCTTTGATCTCGGTGTCATTTGCAGGCGCCTTTTCGCGGGTTCGACGGTAGACAATGATGGATTCTTCCGCGCCCAGTCGTTTCGCGGTTCTTGCTACGTCCATCGCAGTATTGCCACCACCGTAAACGACGACTTTGCGGCCCAACATCGGTGCTTGTCCATCTTCAACATCGTGCAAGACATTGATGGCATCGAGGATGTGGGCTGCCTCGCCCGCAGGGATATACGCCCGTTTTCCAATATGCGCACCGACTGCGAGGAAGATGGCATTGAAGCCCTCCTTGAGTGCTGCCTGAAGATCATCCACGCGCGTATTGAGTTCGAAATGAACTCCCATATCGGAGATGCGCTTGATTTCGGCATCCAATATTTCGCGAGGCAACCTGTACTTTGGAATTCCCCATCGCATCATGCCGCCTATGGCGTTGGCAGCTTCTCGGACCGTGACTTGGTGTCCCAATCTGCGCAGGTGGTATGCCGCTGATAGGCCAGCCGGTCCCGAGCCGATAATGAGCACGTGGAAACCCGAGGGCTTTGCAATTACAGGAATGGCCCAGCCTTTTTCAATAGCCAGATCGCCGAGAAATCGTTCAACGGAGTTGATTCCCACCGCTTCATCAAGTTGCGCGCGATTGCATGCGGTTTGGCACGGGTGGTAGCAGACCCGACCCATAATCGCAGGGAATGGGTTTTCTACAATCAGTGATTTCCACGCCGCTTCGTAGGAACCATCCTCTGCAACGTAGAGCCAATTCTGGATGTTTTCTCCGGCAGGACACGCGTTATTGCACGGGGGCATGAGATTTACATACTGTGGACGTTCGACTCTCCACGACCCCGTGTGATTGGCAAGGCTAGATTCGACTTCGAGAGTTATTGCGAAGGGTTTCTCCATCAGAATGATCCCCCCTGTGACAAGTCAGCGTTCTTGGTATCGGCATCCACGAGGTTGTACCGTGAAATATTGCGATCGGCATTTGCCTGCAGATGATCGATGACGTCGTCGCGTCGCTTGGGCGAGAAGAGATGTCCGTAGCGAGATTGCAGTTTTAGATATTCCTCAACGCCAACACGCTGTCGGATCGGCGTGGAAGAAATCACCTCACCGTGTTCTGCTTCAAAGACCGGGAACATTCCACTTTGAGTGGCAAGGCGCGCAATGCGTACGGTGTCGCAGGAGGCGGACCCCCAACCCAGCGGACACGGAACGAGTACGTGTAGATAACGCGCTCCGCGAAATTCCATAGCCCGAGTTACTTTCGCCTCAAGATCGCGCAGGTCGGCAACCGTCGCCGTTGCCACATAGGGAATTTCATGGGCCATAGCAATTCTGGGCAAATTCTTGCCTTGGCCAAAGACATTGCCGGGCTCGGGTCCAACGGCTTGAGTTGTTGCTGTTCGCGCCGCTGGCGGTGTAGCCCCCGAACGCTGGACGCCGGTATTCATGTACGCCTCGTTGTCGTAGCAGATATAAAGGACGTCATCATTTCGCTCGAACATTCCAGAGAGTGCGCCGAAACCGATATCGACTGTGGCTCCGTCACCACCTTGGGCAACCACTCGAGTGTCGGTCTGACCCTTTGCCCTCAAAGCAGCAGCAACGCCAGTTGCAACGGCCGGGGCGTTTCCAAAGAGGGAGTGGAGCCAGGCAATTCGCCATGAACTTTCAGGATACGGAGTTGAGAAAACTTCAAGACAACCTGTCGCGTTGACAGCAATCA
>JANXZB010000090.1 GCA_025355765.1 Actinomycetes bacterium | reverse complement strand
TCACTTGCTAGGAAAAGAACGCCTTCTGCGATGTTCTCCGGAGAGACAAATTTGCCTGTCGGAATCATTTCTCGCATCTTCGCATGAGCCGTTTCAAAACTTGTCTTCTCTGATTCAGCAACCAACTCAATGACCCCGTCTAGGCGTGGGCCCGCGACGAAACCAGGTGAGATGAGATTGACCCTGACGCCGTGAGTTCCAAGCTCGAGAGCAAGGGTGCGCATCATGCCGACCAAGCCGAGCTTTGATGCTGCATAGGCCGTCTTGTTCATGAAGGGCCGCTTGCCCGTGACAGAGCCAATGAAGATGATCGATCCGTAATTTTGTCTGATCATGGATGGAATTACCTCGCGAGTAAGAAGAAATGGGCCCTTGAGATTGGTGTCGATCGTCTCGTCCCACTCGTCTTCTTTCAATTCCCACATCGGCACGGTCTTGCCAATGATTCCACTGTTGTTGACTAAAATATCTATATGCCCGAACTTTTCCTCTGCGACTTTGACGGCGGCCTTTATAGATGGCAGATCCAATAGATCCACATGACAGACCAGTGGCGCCAGACCCCCGGCGGCGGTAATTAATTGCGCAGTCTCTTCAAGTGCCATGTCATTTCTACCGGTGAGAACCATTTGAGCCCCTGCTTTGGCTAGGCAGATACTTATTGCGCGACCTATGCCGCGACCGGCACCCGTGACGAGTGCGACTTTGCCCGTAAGTTCTGCTTCCCTGACTGCCATAAGGCAAAACTACTACGTAAGCCGGATAGGTTCTTGGCCGCGGGCGACTAATCGATCAAAGTGGGCATCGCGCTTCTCGATGAAGCGATTGGCGTCCTCTTCTGCCTTGGCGATGAAGACGGCGAGTTCGTCGCGAGCCTTAGCACCCTCGCCAGTGATGTCTTCTCGCTCGAAGATATTCCAGGCGCGAAGTACTGGTGCAACTACCTCGTCAATATGTTGCTTCTGGTCATAAATTCCAGCAAGTGCGATCTGCACGGCCTTTCGACCAAAGCCGGGCATTCCGACACCCGGCATCGCGAAATCGCTCACGACATCGGTGATGGCTCGCATCGCAGCATTGGGCTCAAGGTCGATCGCCTTGCCCAGCAAGTTGCGATAGAAGATCATGTGGAGGTTCTCATCCAGGGCCACGCGCTGCAGCAATCCCTCTGCAATCGGGTCATTGGAGATGCGCCCTGTGTTGCGATGTGAAATTCGCGTGGCCAGTTCTTGGAAGGAGACGTAGGCGACGGTGTGGAGCATGTCATTGTCGTATGAGGTTGTGTAGCCAAGTGCCATATGTGCCATACGAAGATCTTCGAGTTCGTAAGGGTCAACCCCGCGCGTTGCCATCAGGTAATCGCGAATCGCAATGCTGTGGCGAGCTTCCTCGGCAGTCCATCGTTCGATCCAGTTGCCCCATGCGCCTTCGCGCCCCATGGAGATAGCAATTTCAGTGTGGTAACTGGGCAGATTGTCTTCGGTCATCAAGTTTAAAACGAGTGAATCTTGGGCGATCCCGGAAAGCTTGGAATCCTTGGCCTCCCACGCATCTCCGTTGAGAGGCCCGGCAAAGGTGCGGCCTTCACTCCATGGGACGTACTCGTGGGGATACCAGTTCTTCTGCACCGACAAGTGGCGCTCGAGTTCCACTGCCACAACGGGTTCGAGGTCGCGGATTAACCGGGACTGAAGCGCTGGGTCAATTGATGCCATTCGATAATCCTACGCGAGTGCTAGCACTACTAGCGAGTCGACGCTCAGTCTTCTCCGCGGGCGGCAGCCTGCTCTGCACGCCATTTCGCTATGGCGCCATGGTTGCCACTGAGAAGCACTTCTGGCACTTCTAGATCACGCCAGATCTTTGGCTTTGTGTAGTTGGGGTATTCGAGGAAGCCTTCCTCGACATGTGATTCCTCGGCCAATGATTCGGGGTTGCCGAGTACACCAGGAAGCAGACGAGTAATGGCCTCGATCATGACAAGGGCGGCAACTTCTCCACCGCCAAGAACATAATCGCCGATACTCACTTCACGAACGCGTATTCCTTGGGTCGCGAATGAAGCTTGGGCGTAGTACTGGCCAACGCGGGCATCGATTCCTTCGTAGCGACCGCATGCGAAAATCAGATGTGATGCTTGCGCCAACTCGTGCGCCATCTTTTGATCAAATACTTTTCCGGCGGGTGTGAGAATAATCAGATCGGTATCGGGAATCATCAAAGGATCAAGGGCTTGGCCCCAGATCTCTGGTTTCATCACCATCCCCGCGCCTCCCCCGTAAGGAGTGTCATCGACGCTGTGGTGATTGTCTTCGGTGTAATCGCGCAGATTATGAATGGCGATATCTATGATGTCGTTCTCTTGTGCTTTGCCAAGTAGTGATAATTGCAGAGGTGCGAAGTATTCAGGGAAGATTGTGACCGCATCTATTTTCATAGCGAACTTTCCAGGGGAGGAATGACAGTCAACTTCTTATTCCTAATATCAACCGTCGGCACCAATTGATGGACGAAGGGAATAAGGACTTCGCCGTTTGGAGTGTTGATCGCAAGGAGATCCTGCCCGGGAAGATTGATGACATCACTGACAGTTCCGAATTCTTTTCCAGATTCAAGAATGGCCGCGCAGCCGATGAGTTGAAGCACGTGATAGTCATCTTCGTATTCGCTCTCAGCATCGATATCTACATCGCAGTAGAGCAAGGTGTCGCGTAATTTCTCGATGGCGTTTCGGTCGGCAATATTCTCAAAGCCCAGCAACAAGATTCCGTTGTGAACGCGATGAAAGGTTATGAGCAATTCGCCATGCATATCGGTCTGCACGCGAGCGCCGATAGCAAAGCGGTCCTCGGGATTATCTGTTCGAACCTCGATGGTGGCCTCGCCGTGAATTCCGTGGGCGCGACCTATTCGCCCCACGAGCAAACGCATGGCTAGCGCCCTTCATCCGTCTCTACGAGATCTACTCGAATAGGCCGACCGGCAAGAGCGCTAACGACTGTGCGAAGCGCTTTTGCGGTGCGGCCATTTCGACCAATGACCTTGCCGATGTCTTCTGGATTTACTCGAACTTCCAACGTGCTTCCACGTCGGTTGTTCGTCTCCGTGATGACGACATCTTCAGGATGGTCAACGATTCCTTTAACGAGGTGTTCTAAGGCCTCATCAATCATTGTTATTCGCCGGCTTCTGTCGCAACAGACTCGGCTGCAGTCGATTCAATTACCTCGACCGAAGGCGTTTCAGCTGGAGTTTCAACAACGGCTTCAACCGCAGGTGCTGACTTGGCGGCCAACTTCTCTTGGGCCTTCTTCTTAAGAGTGGTTGCGCCTTCCTTTGGCTCGTTCATTGCACCCTTAACGGCTGCCTCGTATGCGACGCTCTTGTGAACGCGTGGCTCTGCATGGCGCAAGGTGCCTTCTTTTCCTGGCAAGTCCTTGTGCTTCTGCCAATCACCGGTGATCTTCAAAATCGCCTCTACAGCAGATGTTGGAAGAGCTCCGACTCCGAGCCAGTACAGCGCACGCTCTGAGTTAACTTCAATAAAAGATGGTTCGGCACTTGGTGAGTAACGGCCAATCTCTTCAATCGAGAGGCCATTACGTGCCTTGCGGGAATCGGTAACGACGATTCGGTAGTAAGGGGTACGAATCTTGCCCATACGCATCAAACGAATTTTTGTAGCCAAGTGCCTGTGCTCCTGTAGGTGATGTTGTCGTTCAGGTTGCTCGCAGCGGGGTGCGCGATCCAACATGTCCAACGGGTGCGAATACGAAGTGTTGGGGGGTAGAGGGCCCCGAACAGATTGCTAATCTTGCCATCTACGCCTTCAAAGGTGAAATCCTGAGGCTCTAGCCCTGTTCGAGGGCCCGTTTGGCTGGGTTGCCTGACTTGGACTTCTTCTTAGTTATTGTCGGTCTGCCCTTGGAAGAGGCACCCATCCCTCCGGCGCCCTGATACATGGCAGGCGGCAATCCTTGCGGCATCTTTGCCCCACGCATCTGCTTCATCATCTTCTGGGCCTGGCCAAAGCGCTCCACCAGGGAATTGACCTCAGAGACGGTGCGACCGCTGCCGCCGGCAATTCTTGCCCTTCTTGAGCCGTTGAGGACCTTGGGGTCGCCTCGCTCGGCTGGCGTCATCGACTCGACGATGGCCTTGGTGCGCACGATCTCGCCCTCATCAAAATTGTCGATCTGCTTCTTCATAGCCCCTGCCCCGGGAAGCATGGCGAGCATCTTGGACATAGAGCCCATTTTGGACATGGCCGAGAGCTGCTCGAGGAAGTCATCCAGGGTGAAGTCCTCACCGCTGGCGAACTTCTCCTCCATTTTGGCCGAACGTGCTGGATCAAATGCTTTCTTTGCCTGTTCGGCCAAGGTGGCAACATCGCCCATGCCCAGGATGCGTGAGGCCATCCGGTCTGGATAGAACATGTCGAAATCGGTGAGCTTCTCTCCTGTGGAGACAAACATGATCGGGCGCCCAGTGAGCTGTGCGATCGAAAGTGCGGCACCGCCGCGGGCGTCGCCGTCCATCTTTGTTAAGACAACGCCGTCAAATCCCACACCGTCAAGGAAAGCTTGAGCCGTACGGACTGCGTCCTGTCCAATCATGGCATCGACAACAAAGAGAATTTCGTTGGGGTTAATGGCATCGCGAATCGCGATGGCCTCTTTCATCAAAGTTTCATCCACGCCCAGGCGTCCGGCAGTATCGACGATGACCATGTTGTGCAATTTTGATGTGGCGAAGGCGACTCCGTCGCGCGCGACCTTTACGGCGTTGCCCACGCCGTTTCCGGGCTCGGGGGCGAATACCGGCACGCCAATACTTTCTCCGACCACCTGCAACTGGGTAACGGCGTTGGGGCGAGCAAGGTCTGAGGCAACTAGGAGCGGGGTGTTGCCCTGGTCGGCAAAGTATTTCGCCAGCTTTCCGGCCAGTGTTGTCTTACCGGCGCCCTGTAGACCGGCCAACATGATGATCGTGGGCGGTTGCTTTGCCAGATGAATGCGCCTTGCCGACTGTCCCAGGATTTCAACGAGGGCGGCGTTGATGATGTCGAAGATCGCCTGGGCCTGATTAGAGCCCGATTGAAGAGTTGGCAGGGTTTCCAGAGATTTCGCACGTACCTGCTCGATGAAATGGTTGACGACAGTGAGAGCAACATCGGCCTCTAAAAGCGCTGTGC
>JANXZB010000050.1 GCA_025355765.1 Actinomycetes bacterium | reverse complement strand
GCATCCATTCGGGGATTCTGGCTGATCAGGCCAATCAAGCCCACCTTGATCAAATAGCAGAACATGACATTGCACCCTTTGACCTTGTCGTCGTCAACCTCTACCCATTTGCCCAGACGATTGCCTCGGGTGCCAACTTCGTCGAATGCATCGAGCAGATCGACATTGGCGGTCCATCAATGTTGCGCGGAGCCGCGAAGAACCATGGATCAGTGGCTGTTATTTCCTCTCCGATGCAATACGCAAAATTGTACGAAGCAATCAATGCGGGCGGCTTTACGTCGCAAGATCGCCAAGAATTGGCACTCGCTGTATTTTGCACGACAGCTGAGTACGACCTTACGATCGCAAATTGGCTAGCCCAGACCGGCGATGAATTACCCGAGTGGTTGGGCGCGATCTGGCAGAAGAAGAATGAATTGCGCTACGGAGAAAATCCTCATCAAAGTGCAGCAATTTATTCCAACGTCGGAGCACCGAGTGGATTAGTCGGTGCGATCCAACTTCACGGTAAAGAGATGTCATTTAACAATTACACCGATGCCGATGCGGCATGGCGGGCAGCCCATGATCACTCCGATCCGTGTGTTGCAATCATCAAGCATGCCAATCCATGTGGCATCGCTATTGCAAAGACGATTTCAGAGGCTCATCTCAAGGCACATGCGTGCGACTCACTTTCGGCATTCGGTGGCGTAGTCGCGGCAAATCGCGAAGTTGATGTCGCGATGGCGCAGACTCTCTCGACGATCTTCACAGAAGTTGTTGTTGCGCCAAGTTTTGCCCCGGAGGCGCTTGAAGTCTTGAGCAAGAAGACAGCGATAAGGATTTTGCAGTGCCCATCTCCTGTAACAGCCGCAAAAGAATTGCGTCCCGTATCGGGTGGCATGTTGGTGCAGCAGACTGATCTCGTTGATGCGCCCGGCGACAACCCTGCTAATTGGACCCTTGCTTGCGGCCCGTCAGTTTCTGCCGAAGTCCTTGCCGACCTTGCCTTTGCATGGCGGTCGGTACGCGCCGTAAAGAGCAACGCAATCCTGCTGGCAAAAGACGGTGCATCAGTCGGTATCGGTATGGGTCAGGTCAATCGCGTGGATTCATCCAAGCTCGCAGTTTCACGTGGTGGAACTCGAGTGGCCGGAAGCGTCGCGGCAAGTGATGCTTTCTTCCCTTTTGCCGATGGTTTGGAAATCCTGCTTGAGGCTGGGGTCGCCGCTGTTGTTCAACCTGGGGGGAGTAAGCGTGATGAAGAGGTTATTGCCGCTGCACGTGAGGCCAACATCTCAATGTATTTCACGGGAGTTCGACATTTCTCTCACGCTTAATCAGCAATAGGATGAGGTAATGAGCGCTCAAATTCTTGATGGAAAAGCCCTTGCCACAAAGATTAAGACAGAACTAGCCGCAGAAGTTGTAAAGCTAAAGGCGCTGGGAAAATCGCCGGGCCTTGGAACAGTCTTAGTTGGAGATGATCCAGGATCGCATTCCTATGTCGCGGGAAAGCACCGCGACTGCCATGAAGTCGGGATCAATTCCATTCGCGTTGAGCTTCCAGAGAGCGCTTCCGAGAATGACATTCTTGCCGCTGTGCGAGATCTCAATTCATCGAAGGAGTGCACCGGATACATCGTGCAGTTGCCCCTTCCGCGCGGAATAAATTCGCAACGGGTTCTTGAAGCCATTGACCCAGCCAAGGATGCAGATGGTTTGCACCCTCTCAACTTAGGACGATTGGTTGCTGGAGAGGACGCACCCCTTCCTTGCACGCCTCGCGGAATTGTCGAACTTCTGCGTCACTACGGGGTTGTCATCGATGGCGCCGAAGTAACCGTAATCGGTCGCGGTCTCACAGTTGGTCGCCCACTCGGTTTGCTGCTAACTCGCAAGAGCGAGAACGCAACCGTGACCCTTACTCACACCGGCACTAAGGACTTGGCACGTCATACAAAGAATGCCGACATCGTTGTTGCTGCAATCGGGAAAGCGCATTTCCTCACCCCTGACATGATCAAAGCCGGAGCCGCAATCGTGGATGTCGGAATCTCACGAACCGATGCCGGGCTTCTGGGGGATGTACACCCTGGGGTGATGGATGTCGCTGGATTCGTGGCTCCTATGCCAGGTGGCGTTGGACCAATGACTCGGGCGATGTTGATCAAAAATGTCGTGGAAGCATGTCGCTAACTCGCCCATCACTTCTTGGGTACGGGTTGGTCGCCCTGGGCATCGTTATAGGCGCCCTGGGCTCAGTTCAGGTGGGATTAATCTGTATTTCTGCCGGTACCGCCGCTGTGAGCCTGGCCTCAAAAGCTGTCGGCCGGGTGGAGCGGTATCTGCCCCTAGCGTTGGCCCTGGGCCTATTTGCCTTGGCATTATCACTGCCCAGTGGGCGCTAGAATTATCTTGATGTCAAGAGAGTTTGTCATTCAACTAGGGAGAAGACAATGGGAAACAAAGTCAGCGTAGTCGGTGCAGGTTTCTATGGTTCTACTACTGCACTTCGATTGGCGCAGTACAACATCTTCGACACCGTCGTTTTATCAGACATTGTTGAAGGAAAGTCCGAAGGCTTGGCCTTGGACATGAACCAGTCTCGCTCCATCGAAGGATTTGAAACAAAGGTCATCGGCGCAACCACGACAGCTGAAGGCGCTGGCTATGAAGCAACGGCCAACTCTGATGTCGTTGTCATCACCGCCGGACTTCCTCGCAAGCCCGGTATGAGCCGCATGGACCTGATCGGCGTGAATGCAGGAATCGTTCGCGGCGTTGCAGAGAACATTGCCAAGCACAGCCCAAATGCCGTCATCATTGTTGTCTCCAACCCATTGGATGAAATGACAGCGCTCGCGCAGATCGCAACAGGATTCCCAAAGAATCGCGTCATCGGTCAAGCAGGAATGCTCGACACCGCGCGCTTTACTAACTTCGTGGCCGAGAAGTTAGGGGTTGCGGTTAGCAGTGTTAAGACGCTCACCCTTGGTTCCCACGGTGACACGATGGTGCCAGTCCCAAGTCGTTGCACCGTTGATGGTGTCGCACTCAGCGAAAAGCTTTCTGCCGCAGAGATCGAAGACTTGGTAACGAAGACCCGCAACGGCGGTGCCGAAATTGTCGCGCTGTTGAAAACGGGTTCTGCGTACTACGCCCCATCTGCTGCCGCAGCGCGCATGGCAAAGGCAGTCATCGAAGACTCCGGCGCGATCATGCCAGTGTGCGCATGGGTAGATGGAGAGTACGGAATTTCTGGTGTCTACCTCGGCGTCGAGGCCGAGCTTGGTCGCACAGGAATTCGAAAAGTTGTCGAAACAAAGTTGTCAGATTCAGAATTAGCTGAATTGAAAGCGGCTGCCGAGGCAGTTCGCGCCAAGCAGGCAGACGTCCAGAGTCTTTAATCGCAGGTCACCCAGAGAAGTTAAAAAGAGCGGCGGGAGTGGAGAAATTATGGACAAGATCAAGGTAGTGGGAACGGTAGTCGAGCTAGACGGCGATGAAATGACTCGGATCATCTGGCAGTTCATCAAGGATCAATTGATCCTGCCTTATCTAGACATTGACTTGGAGTATTACGACCTGGGTATCGAGAACCGCGATGCCACAAATGATCAGGTGACCATTGACTCTGCTCATGCGATCCAGAAGCACGGCGTTGGCGTCAAGTGCGCAACGATCACCCCTGATGAGGCTCGAGTTGAAGAATTCGGTCTCAAGAAGATGTGGAAGTCTCCCAACGGCACCATCCGCAACATCTTGGGCGGCGTCATTTTCCGTGAGCCAATCCTTATGAGCAACGTTCCTCGTTTGGTTCCACAGTGGACCAAGCCGATCGTTATCGGCCGTCACGCATACGGCGACCAGTACAAGGCAACCGACTTCAGAGTTCCTAGTGCCGGAATGCTGACGATGACCTTCACACCGGAAGATGGCTCCAAGCCAGTTGAGTACGAAGTTTTCAAGTTTGAAAGTTCAGGCGTTGCAATGGGCATGTATAACGTGGATGATTCCATCCGCGACTTCGCTCGCGCATCATTGAACTACGGTCTTCTTCGCAAGTACCCCGTGTTCCTTTCAACAAAGAACACAATCCTGAAGGCATATGACGGACGATTCAAGGACATTTTCCAAGAGATCTTTGAAAGTGAATTCAAAGCAGAGTTCGACAAGCTTGGAATCACATACGAGCACCGTCTCATCGATGACATGGTTGCAACTTCCCTTCGTTGGGAAGGCGGCTACGTCTGGGCATGTAAGAACTACGACGGCGACGTTCAGTCCGACACCATCGCTCAGGGTTATGGCTCACTCGGTCTTATGACCAGCGTGCTCATGAGTCCTGATGGAAAGACGGTTGAAGCCGAAGCTGCTCACGGAACAGTGACCCGTCACTACCGAATGCACCAGCAGGGCAAGCCAACTTCGACAAACCCAATTGCATCGATTTTCGCTTGGACACAGGGTCTTTTGCACCGTGCGACGTTGGACAACACTCCAGAGTTGGCCAAGTTCGCAACGACTCTCGAGCGGGTATGCATCGAGACAGTTGAGTCCGGCAAAATGACAAAGGACTTGGCAATTCTCATTTCCCCAGATGCTCCTTGGCAGACCACGCAGGAATTCTTGGCATCAATTGACGAGAACCTGCAAAAGGCAATGGCTTAACTCCTTTGTCGCAATACCCCGAGTGCGGCGCGATCGCACTAGTTGGTTCTGGGGAGTATTTACCCGTGATGACCGCGCTTGAAGGTGAGTTACTTCAAGCAGCGGTCATTCGCGGCAAGAGGGAAGTGTTTGTCCAGTTGCCAACCGCGGCCGGCCAAGAGGATTCCTCTCGGCTTGAACACTGGCACGACTTGGGTCGCGTGCAAGGCCAGCGGCTCGCGGTCAATACAGATTCTCTTCGTCTCTACACCCGCGACGACGCTTTCAATCCAGAATTTGTTGAAGCAATTCAAGATGCAGGGCTAATTTATTTGTCCGGGGGAGATCCTCACCATTTGGCCGAATCTCTTGTCGACACCCCAGTCTGGGAAGCGATAGTGCGTGCGTGGAGTACCGGTTCATCACTGATGGGTTGCTCAGCGGGCGCGATGGCCCTAGGTAGCGAGATCATCGCCTTTCGCAAATCACATGTGACACCTGGGCTAGGACTACTTCCAATGATTCAAACCATCCCTCATTACGATCGTTTTCTTGGCTGGCTGCCCGATCGAGTTTCTGCTGCAATTATGCGCGTAGATGAGGGGATGAACTTGATCGGGATCGATGAGAACACTGCAATGGTTAGGGACAGTGCTAATTCACCTTGGCGAGTATGGGGCGAGGGCAAAGTGCATCTTCTCAAAAGTTCAGCAACCCATTCGTTCATCGCAGGGGAAGAGATCACTTTTCATTAGATATGTGCGGCTGTCTCCGAGGTCGAGAGGTGTCCAAATATCCGTGACAAAGGATGCAGCTAAGCCGGGTTGGCTAGAAGGCTCATATTTTGCTCAACGCGTGATCTCCTAGGCACTAGGCCGTAAATCGGCAAGACTGCGGTTATGTTCGCTTCGACGCCGATTGGAGAAAAGGGCAAACGGCGAATCTGGACAAAGGGTCGAGTCGTCGTTCTTGTTTTGCTTCTGCTACTAGTTGGAAGGATTGTTCAACATTGGCCCCAATATAGGGTAGAGGAGGAACACCGAAAACTCGCTATCGTTCAATATTCTCGTTTAAAAATATCGTGTCTTAATGTTACAGACGCGCCGTTGTTTTCAAAGTACATAGGCGCCCCAAGATCCCAGGAACGCTTTAATGCCCTTAATGCTCTTTTGCGTCCGTTGGTAACAGCAAAGTGTTTAAAAGTATCTGACACCCACATAGCAGAAAATCCATACACGGGAATCAACCTTACGACGCTCGATAATGCAACGATCGGGACTCCGTCATGGGATTTACTTCAAGGAGCGCTTTTTTACCTTGACCACGGATACTCGATGTTTATGCCGGACGGTGAAACTATCTGTGCCGACGGTTGGCTTTCCTCCTCTCGAGGACCGGGCACGTGCTCGCACCATGGCGGATATGCGCATGCTAGAGGAATTCCTCTCTCCTTCTTTTCGGCCAAGATCATCCCAAATCCCCGATACACATAACGGAATTCAGAGTCTCGATTGAAGGCAAATCAACAACTCAACTGATTGCCGATTCAACATTCCTGAGCGGTGATGAGGTTGTATTAACGATAAGTCGGGTTCGTTGCACTGCTATCTCGACGCAAGGACCATTGCTTGTCGATCTAGATTCTGTGCAATAGAGTCAGAGCCCATCTTCATTGCCTGCGTGGGAGGAAATTCATGAGAGCCGACGAATCATGTCGTGCCGAGATTGTGGCTCTTGTACACGACACCTACACGCGGTTGTCTACGCCTGGATCAAACTTTGATGAGTTGTTCGCTCATTCGGACATGACTCTTGCAGGCTCTGATTTAGGTGAACTCTTCTATAGACCAGAGGATGTGCAAGAGCTAGCGAAAGGGGCGTCTTCGCGTGGACTTACCTGGACTTGCGAGACGGTGACCGTCTGGCAAGAAGGTGATGTTGCATGGGCGCAGATCCTCGGGTTCATAACGGCAGCTCTTGAAGTTGGTGGCAACCAGGTTGCATATTGGAATACAGGCATTTTTGCTCGAGACGAAGATGGATGGCATTGGCGTTACTGGGGCGGATCTGAACCAAAGGAATCTCCAGGCGCATAAAGGCCGTCGTGTCCTGCTGCTATTGAGGTTGTATTAACAATTAGTGGGGTTGCCGAAGTTGCTCGCTACACAAAGTGAAGAGCCTCGAGTTTCCTCGAGGCTCTTGCTCAACTCTCCCAACTTAGTGATCGGTACCAATAGACCAATCGTGAGATTTTGAGGCTGCGGAGTCGCCGACGGGAATCGAACCCGCACCGGCAACTTGGTGAAAGTTGCAATGCGACCACTACACCACGGCAACAACGCGCGTTTAGAATTGAGCAAATTGCCAGCGGAGTCGTAAGGCATGACCACTTCTGTGCATGAATTGTCGTTGTGTAGAAAAACGAAAGGCCCCGACAATTTCGAGGTCTTTCGCTTCGGCAACTCCAAGGCTGAAAGCGTTTTATGTGGAGTAACCAACTCCGGCACTCAACCATTTCCCCGACCTAGTCGAGGCGAGGAAACTATGGCATAAATTCACGTTACTCGGAGTAACAAAATTCCGAACGTTTAGGGGCGTATTAGCGATTGGTGGGGTTGACGAGGTGATTTGCCATTTCTGGTCAAGGCTCAACCCTTTTGCTTTCACTATGCCAATGTTAGATTAGACCTTAAGCCGCCCTAACCGTGGACCAACAATTCGGTAAAGTATCTACGCTCTGAAAATGTGCTAAAGACAAGCAAAGGGGGGCATATGACCGAGCACGATAATGCGCGGAGCATCTCCTCGAATAGCGGCCGGCTGGCAATCGCCTTCGGAATTGCCGCAACGATTCTGATTGCCGAAGTAGTCGGAGTGATCCTAACTGGGAGTCTTGCTCTCCTAGTTGACGCCGCTCACATGCTTACAGATGTTGGTGGATTACTTCTAGCTTTGTTTGCAGCGAACTTAGCTACCCGGCCTGCCAACCTCCGCCGAACGTGGGGCTACGGCCGCGCCGAAGTACTGGCGGCCACTGCACAGGCGACCGTCCTTCTCGGCGTGGGAATATTTGTTTTCGTCGAAGGTGCGCAACGACTCGTCAAGCCGCCGAATATTTCATCGGGTCCACTCGCTATCTTCGGCATTATCGGATTCATTGGAAACATCGCCTCGATTATGGTTTTGCTTCGCGTCCGAAGTGCGAACTTCAATTTGAGAGCCGCATTTCTGGAAACAGTCAATGATGCTCTCGGTTCTGCTGCCGTCATAATTGCTGCGATCATCATGGGCACCACCGGATGGATGCGCGCTGATGCCGTCGTGGCAATGCTGATCGGCATTCTCATTCTGCCACGCACTCTCAAGCTCCTCTGGGAGACGATCGACGTACTTCTGGAGTCCATTCCTCGAGGACTCGATCTTGATTCGGTCCGCACCCATATTCTCGAACTTCCCCACGTGCAATCCGTCCATGACCTACATGTCACTCAAATCTCCACCGGATTGCCTGTCTTGACCGCTCACGTAGTTGTCAATGACGAATGCTTCTATGACGGCCATGCGCCTGCGATAATCGATAACCTCCAGAAGTGTGTAGCAGAACATTTTGAGGTCCAAATTCAACATTCCACATTTCAGTTGGAACGAATGGCGCACGTCGATCACGAACACGTCACTCACGCGTAAACGTAGGAATTCCCTCTCTCCATTGCCTCCCCTTGTGGGGTTTCATCAAAGATTGGTGAGGTTGCCCACTTAAGTCCCGTTGTTTACTCGGTGCCCGATCCAATCGGTTGCCACTTACAGATTATTCGGTAGTTACGGTGCCCTGGTGGAATCGTAATAACCAGTGACCGCCATCGCTCCGAATCCAGACGGAGCTTCTCAGGCGCACTCGTCCCAGGCCACTCGTCTTGAAAGTCAGCAAGATGACATCGGGAGCAAGAGGCAACGCCAGAAAATCGGTTCCGGTGATCTCATGAGGTGTTTGCTCGGAGGTCAATGCGTCGATGATTGATTGGACATTCCAAATGCGACCCGATGCGCCGAACTCGACGAACTCCGGGTGAAGCAATGCTCGTAAAAGTTCTGGGCTCCGTCGAACTTCTGGGTCCAAGAATTGGTGTTCCCTACGGATAACCTCAGCGCACGCCTCTTCGGGGCTCATAAAATCAAGGTTAAAGGATGAAGTCGTCTTCAATCAACAACGAGGCAGTCGAAACGTCACACCACCAGCTTGTTTGCTTTCCCCATGCAATCCGCTTGGGGGTGTATGAATGACTGGTGGGGTTGGCGGTTCAAGTACTTGGGATAACTTAAGCGAGATTTCCATTTTCTAGTTCTACAAATGTTCCATCGCACAAAGCATCTAGCGCGGCAAATATTCTGCTCGCTTGGAAC
>JANXZB010000032.1 GCA_025355765.1 Actinomycetes bacterium | reverse complement strand
CGATTGTCTTGTTCTGATTAAGGCCCTCGGTTCCAATTTGCGGACGTTTGCCCATGTCACCGGGGGCGGGCTGGCCAATAACACTGCTCGCGTGATTCCACCCTCCCTGAGTGCCAAATTCGACCGTTCCACCTGGTCGCTGCCCGTTGCCACCCAACTCATGGCCGATCTCGGTGGCATCTCCCAGGCTGCTTTCGAGAGCACGTGGAACTGCGGGGTGGGGATGGTTGCGATAATTGCCCCAGAATCCGCCAATTTAGCCCTGAAAACGCTCTCGGCAAGGGGTATGCGAGCCTGGGTCGCCGGGGAGATCTTTCCTGATACAACTAACCACCAAGCATCTCTTGTCGGCGGTTATCGAAAGTAGGGCTAAAAACATGGGCAAAAGCGCCAAGCAGAGGGCGAATCTTAAAGATCAGAAGCTGAAAAGGACTGTCTTCATAGTTTCTTTACTAATTCTGGTTGCCAAGCTCACTCTTGTTTTGTCAGTCAAGAACGGTGGCTGGCTTGGTGCAGACGGAGAGAGTTACCTAAAAGGGGTTGACGCTTTAATCAAGTCGGGTCTCTCGTCCAAGGAATCCGTACTCGTTTATTGGCCAGCAGGTTATTCAATTTTCATTTGGGCGTTTTCATTCATCAGTTTGACCAAATTGATTTATCTAATCTCGATTTCTCAAACAATCCTATATTTCATCGCATCTGCTTTCTTCGTAGATCGAATTCGGGAGACTCGTCTATCAAAATATACGATGGCCCTTACCCTTGTTCTCGGGCTAAATCCGACGCTGTCCTTAAGTTCGCTGACAGTTGGATACGAAAGCTTAGTTGCATCATGCATGTTGGCTTCAATCGCAATAATAATACGATATGAGCAAGAGCAAAAAAATCGGACAGACCTATTTCGAGCCTTGCTTGGCTTTGGGTTGATTCAAAGCTTTTCAGCCTTTCTTCAACCAAGAGGATTGGTTATAGGTTTCTTTATGCTTTTTTGCTGGGGCACTTTTCATCAGTCGTGGAAGCATTTCACTACAATTGTCGTCTTGGGAACTTGCATCATGATGATCCTTCCCGTGGCACTGGTGATCAGGAATGTTAGTTCGGGCAATGGAGCCGTAATCTCGAGAAACCTCGGGGTGACGATGAGTCTGGGAGCCGGCGACAAGGCGACTGGAGGATATGGGAACACCGGCGGTGTTCCATGCCCACCGATTCCTCCGGCCGCGGTGACCACTGATGGTCAATTAGTGAAGTGCACACTTTCGTGGTATTTCCAACACCCGAGAAAAGGGGTGATATTAGCCTTGAAGAAATCTGTTTATTTCTGGTCTCCTTGGTATGGCCCTATTGCAAACGGGACTATGGCGCGAAATCCGTGGCTAAAGATTGATCCCGTTAGGAACATGGATACGACTCGTCAAGGTCACAACTTGGTCTACGGCTGGTTTGGGAAGGTAATTTCCTGGATCTGGTTGCTCTCTGGTCTGTTTCTCCTCTTTTTCGGATTTAGGTGGCTTCAGAGGCTCGGCGGACTAGAAAGTCAGATATCGGTACTTGTCGGAGTTCCCGTATTGACGGCCTGGCTTACCGCAGTAGGCACCATTGGCGACCACCGATTCCGCCTTCCCACTCTGGGTTTGAGCCTTTTTCTACAAGTAGTTGGGTATTTTGGCCTGAGAGAGCGTCTGACCCGGGCTCAAGGGCCGGTTAATTAGAGGAAGCTCCGCCCCGACTTTGAAACCCAGGGGTCAAGCACGATAACCTTCCTCTCTGAATGAACATAGGTAAGGAGGTCACGTCATGGGGCGCGGCCGATCAAAAGCCAAACAGACCAAAGTTGCTCGAGATTTGAAGTATTCATCCCATGAGATGGATCTGGATCGTTTGGCAAAAGAACTTCACGGAGAGCCTGACCCGGTGAAAGATCGTGATGATGACGATCCCTTTGCTGAGGGCAATTACATCCCGCGGGCTTAAGGGTTATGCGCCCGACGCCGTACGTTGCATCGTTGCGGGTCTTTGAGCCTCTTATCGCATTTGATCCAGCTGATCGCCTACGTTGGTCTGGGATAGCGACTACCGAGAACACCAATCTTGAAGAACAACAATTGGCACTTCGTCGAGTTGTATTTCCCGAAAGTCCTGCCCTGCGACCAGATGGTGCACATGTATTGGATATCGATGGCGCTCGCTATGTATGTCCATGGTCGACTGCGACGCGGTGTTGGGCAGCGATCGAAGAATTTAAAACAACTCTCCCAACGACAGTGAGCTCGCTATTCATTCCCGCAGGACTTGAAGAAGTCATTATGTCAGGAATTGATTTTGCCGAAGAGAAAGTCCCCCACATTCTTACGCAGACATGGATTATTCCGCCACGTTGGTTCTCGCTCTTCTCTCCTGAAGAACGAGTTCGAGGTCGAGATAGTCAGGGCGCTTTCACAGTGATCCGTACGTCCCTGACAAATGCAAAAATCCGAAGCGAAAAGTCACATGCCGTGGTTCAAACCGCATTTGGTGATGGCCAAGTTGCAGAGGAAATTGCCCAACTTGGAAATTGGTTAGAAGTATTTCACCCGCAATCCTTTTTAGAGTTGGACTATGGCGGACTGGCCGATTACTTGGAGTTATCTCTCATTTCCGAAGGCGAAGATGGCCTAGATGCGGATACATCTGTGGAAGATGTCCTAAGTTCGTTGGCTGGACTGGCATCAAGTGATGCATCTGCGGCGGGTAGGGGATACGAAAGACTCGTTTCGCGATGGCGCAAGGTCTCTGCCTTCGAACAAGCCACCTAAAAAAATACCTCTTGCTTCATTCGCCACAAAGGCGGATACTTCCTTTCATATCGGTGCGAAACGGACATCTGTGGAGGCGAGTACATGAGCAGGCTTACCGATGCAGAAGTGCTCTTAACCCCGGCCGAAGTGGCCGCCCTTTTCCGCGTGGATCCGAAAACAGTTACTCGTTGGGCAAAGGCAGGCAAATTGACGTCGATAAGGACCCTTGGTGGTCATCGTCGATATCGCGAATCTGAGGTTAAGGAATTGCTTCAGAACCGTCCAAAAGCTGCAAACTGAGAAACGCCTCCTAGATAAAAGATGCACTATTCGGTAAAGCAATATCTAGCGCTTGGCGTTGTCACCTTCATTCTCGTGGGAGCGCTCACCCCTGTCATGCGTGCGATCGCAATTCGGATTGGTGCATATGACAAACCGAATATTCCCCGTAAGGTTCATAAGGAGCCAGTTCCCTACTTGGGCGGAATAGCGATCGCCATCGG
>JANXZB010000024.1 GCA_025355765.1 Actinomycetes bacterium | reverse complement strand
GGTGCTCATGAGTTATTCAAGCCACTCTTTTAGGTTTTCACTTGAAAGGGGAGCCACCCCTACTTGAAGAAGAAAGTGGAGTTAACATGGAAAAGTATTCGACCACATCCAAGCTCGTTTCAGCGGGAGCGATCATGGTCCTAGGTTTAGGCATCTCCGCTGTAGTTCTGACCTCATCTGCCAATGCCGATGAGTCCCACGCGATTTCGAAAATCCATCACGTTTCAAAATCGATTGCTTCGACTCCTCCAGCCATGCTGCCTCCTTCAATGCAGACACCTTCGATTTCAAGGATGCCATCTAGTGGAGGCTTCGAAGAAGATTCGACCGGGTCATTTTCTGGCGAAGAATCCTCCGAGGACTGAAATTTTCAGTCAATTCTCACGGTTTTAGGAGAAGGTAGGTAGTTCGACTCATTAAGGTTTGCAGGTGAAGAAATGGGTCAAACGGATTGCGCTGGCGCTTTCCCTGCTGGTTGCTGTGGCAGGGGCCGGCGCTTTCTACCTGGTTCACTCAGCCGCCAAGGCGGTTCCTCGATCCCAAGCTCTCAAAGGTGCTCCGCAATCGCTCCATGGGGACACGAATATCTTGTTGCTGGGCCTAGATAGTCGGCGCGCAAACGACGGCTCAGACCTTCCTCGTCAGTTGCTTGATCTTCTCCATGTGGGAAGTAGTAGCCAAGTTGGCGGCTACAACACCAACACAATGATCTTGATTCATATCCCAGCTGGCGGAGGCAGGGCAGTTGCGATCTCCATCCCGCGCGATGATTACGTCGAAGTTCCGGGACTTGGTATGAAGAAGATCAAAGAAGCCTATGGCTTGGTCAAGTACACCAACGAAACCCAACTTGTGAAACAAGGCATTCCCAATCCGCAACGAGAGTTCCTAAGCCGAGAGGCCGGACGCGAGGCAACTATCGCCACAATTCATAATTTTCTTGGAGTTCCGATTGATCATTTTGCCGAAGTGAACTTGGTCGGTTTCTATGATTTGGCAACCGCTCTAGGAGGAATTCAGGTGTGCTTGAAAAATCCTGTCAACGATTCTCAATATTCTGGAGCGCTCTTTCCGGCAGGCGTTCAGACAATCACGGGCGCTGATGCACTCAAATTCGTAAGACAGCGCCACGGCCTGCCACAAGGCGATCTCGATCGAACCCATCGGCAACAGGCGTTCATCACTGGAGTTATCACCAAACTCCGAAGTCAAGGAATCTTTGGCGACTTAGGAAAGATTTCAGCACTTCTCACTGTCGCAAAGAAAGATGTTGTTATTGATAGCGGATGGGACGTCCTTGGATTCTTGCCAGATGCAAAATCTCTAACCGGTGGGCACATCACCTTTTACACACTGCCAATTGAAGGTTTTGCTAGCCGCAACGGCCAGAGCGTCAATCTCGTTGATCCGGTGAAGGTGAAGGCTTATGTGCAAGCCCTCTTCTCTCCGCCGAAAAAGACTCCGTCTGCGAGTCCATCTCCGACTCCAACCCAGATTGCCAACACGGCCAACGGCGTGCCCGTACAAGGGGGCAATATCCCGTGTGTAAATTAGCCACGGGAAGGAAGCTGAATGGCGCACTTCGAACGTTTCGGCAGTTATGTGATTTTGGCATTGACCCCCAAGGAGAAGTTCTTCGCTCTGCACTCCTCGCCGCAAGCTAAATTCAGCGACATTATCTCAGTCCGTAAAGTCAAGAAAACGTGGTCCTGGAAAATTTTGAAGGGAATACGAGCCCCCGGTACAGGAATTCCGCGAGTCATCGCCCTTGGAACGTGGCGCTACCGTCGTGGGAAGAATTTCGTTGCCGTGTACCGCAAGCGCCAGGGCTATGTGATTACTTTCAACTCCGGTGCATTTAAGCAGTGGGTGGTCACACCTGATAACACCGAAGCGGAAATTCGAAAAATGTTCTCGGGGTTTCTCACTAACGATTAAAGCGCCCTTTTAGGCCCTTCGGAACGATGCGTAGGAACTTGCCCCCGATTTTCTTTCCATGAACAAGGGGTGAAACGGTAAGCATTGCCAGCCCCATCAACTCTTCAGGTTGCACCTCAGTTATCGCCGGACTATCCAGGTCCAGTGAATTTGCGATCCTTTCAAAATTGGTGACCAGAGATACACCTCGCACATATTGCGTGACTTTTATCTTGCGCCCACCTTCCATGAATTCCTCGGCCAGGGACGACAGCGCGATCCGCAGATCGCTGGCGAAGGAGACGCCTGGCAGACGCTTTTGACTTGCATGGATCGTCTTGGCCTCTTGCGCAATTGCCAAACTTGCGCAGGATAACGCGTAGGCAATTTTCTCTGTCACCAATGGTGGAAGTTCATCGTCAAATGACATGTCAAAGAGAGTCCTCGAGATAGTGCGGACTTGCACCATCATGTGTTCGAGTGCGACGCCTCGTTCGTAGAGATCTTCGGCCTCATCTTTTCTTGCCGTCGGAACCCACGCCGCATACGAGCGGGCCTCTAGGGCTTGAGCTCGAAGGGAAGGGATCTCCTCAACTAATTGGCGCGCCTTCATTAAGAGTGCTCCGGCGATTTCTGGGGTGTACCCGGCTACCACTGATTCTGACATCTCACCTAAGAGATCTGCCGAATCGTGTGCTAAGACGGTAATGCGATTGACTGTGCGCCCCGCAGGAGTATTCGGGTTGGCAAAGTAGGAAAGAAATATGGCAATGACGGTGCCAATGAGAGTAGAAACGGTTCGGTGGATTGCTGTCGACTCTGCCAGACCAGGGCCGATCACGATCATCGCCGTGATAACTACGTTGATAGAGGCAACCTCGCGAAGTCGGAGCGCCTTTGATGCAGTTAGTGACAGGACGACGACGACAAATACGGTTGAGACGCCGAACCCAAGAAAGTGCACCGCAATGAGAGCGGTTCCGACGCCGAGTGTGGTTCCGAGCAACTGACCGAATCCATCGCTGATCGATTTATTCAGCGAAATACGGACTGAAAGCGTGGCTGCAATCGCCGCCACTAGTCCGCCATTAGGCACGAAATGATTTCCACCAATCCAGGCAAGGGACGCGGCGATGGCTGTTACCAGTACGCGCTGGATCCAGGCCCTTCGCTTTATGACGGGATCAATGAGCTTTCCCCATCGAACCTTCATCTCACCGCTTTTCTCTTCGCTGGTGAGTCAAGGGTACTAGATGCGATCAAATTCACTTAGTTGGCGAAGATTGACCTCGATAAGATTTGGGTATCGGAGAGAATCGCCCTGTAAGGGGGTCGCTCCATGGAGAAAATAGATTTTAAAAAAAGAGTTGGCGGATTTGTATAAGCCGTTCTCGAAGAATTTTTCGATCATCACAGTTCCGTCATTGAAGTATCTGATGGTCGATGGCGAGGGAGATCCGAACATTTCTAAAGATTATTCTGAGGCAATTGAGGCCCTGTACACGGTTTCCTACGCATTGAAGTTCATGAGCAAAAAGGATTTTGGGCAGGATTACGTGGCACCTCCTTTTGAGAGTCTCTGGTGGGCAGATGATATGTCGGCATTCATGAAGGGCCATAAAGAGAGCTGGAAGTGGACGGCCATGATCATGGTTCCCGACTGGATCACAAAGGCCATGGTGAAGCAGGCAGTAAAATTGGCAATGGCAAAGAAGGAGAATACGAAATTTGTCGAACTAAGGCACGAGAGTTTGAAAGAGGGCAAGTCAGTTCAGATCCTTCATATCGGTTCTTTTGACAAGGAAGGCCCCATGTTGGCCAAGATGCACAATGAGTTCATGCCATCGAAGGGCCTTACTTTCAATGGCAAACATCACGAGATCTACTTGAGTGATCTTCGAAAGGTCGCTCCAGAGAAATGGCGGACCGTCGTGCGCCAACCGGTAAGAAAACTTGCGAAAAGCTAAACCGAAGGCCAAACAAGCCACTTTGCAATCAGTGGTATTTCAGCAGCGACGAAAGTGAAGGAATGTCCACCGCTTGGACTTTGAATAACATATTTTGCTTTTACCTTTTTGAGTTTCGACGCCCAACTTACGTCTTGCCCCCGAATTGGGACTGTGTAATCGTCTTTGCCCTCGGCGAGAAACCAAGTGAACTTGTTTGCGCGTTTTAGGTATGTTGAAGGCGTGTGGATGCGTGTGTTTGAACCAAAAGCATCTGTTAAATCGTCTGTGATGAAATAACCGGCAAGCGTTGCGATCTGAGTAAATAGTTCAGGATGGTGCAGGCCGATGATCGCTGCGCCATACCCTCCCATTGAAAAGCCGACGATTGCTCGTTCTTTGCTGGAACGTATCCGATCTGACTCAACGGCAGGAATGACTCTCTTGGTAATCCACGTTTCAATCATTGCCTTTTTGTCATAGGAATCTGCCCATTCCGAGTCTGCGTGGGTTATCGCATTACCGTCGGGAAATACCGCGATGAATGGCTTTGTCCCTTTCGCAAAAGCCGCAGCGAGGGGTTTTACAATCCCCGAAATCATGGAGGCTGGCGAACCTGGCCATCCGTGGAGCATGTACACGACAGGGAGCGTAGATCGGTCAAGCGTTCCCAGAGGAGGGGTCCACACCCAGACATCTCGGATCGGAAAGTCGGTCTCTGGGCTTGGGACTTTCACGTGGGTCAAGGTGCCGGGCGTGGAGGCTGATACTGGGGTTGGATTGATGAGCATCGGCTGGGAAAGCAGGACGGCGACCAGGGCTAGGCCCCGCCATATCTGCTTTCTCTCCATTTGGTGAGAGTATTGGATCTGCGTTACGGAAATAATACTTTTTTATGTCAATTTTCTGAGAATGATTGCGAGATTCTGAGAATGAATTCGGGGGTGGGGAAAATGATTCAAACTAAGGCCGTCATCGCCTTGTTTTTGGTTGGCGTATTCTCGGCGTCTTCTGCCACTTCATTCGCCACTGACACGACCTCGCCCAAGCCATCTACTAATGCCACGCACACGAAGCAATTACTCACCGATGCCCAGAAGGCTGCGATATTGGATGCGAATTCGATTTTTGCGGCGGCCAAGGTAAATGCTCAGAACGGATTTGATCGAGCTATCGCCGATGCCCAAGCAGTGCGAGACCAAGCAATTTCAATTGCGGGAACAAACGCAGCTGCTATCCGTGCTGCTAAGCAGGACTTCCGAGAGTTCTATAAGAATATATATGACGCATACAAAACTGCGCTTAGCAATGCGAGATCCGTTCGGGATGCTTCCCTTGCGGCTGTCAAGGCCGCCAAGAAGGGTTAGGCGCGGACTTGTCATTGATCGCATCCGTTATAATTGGTTTGCTTATTGGCGGCACAGCCGGAGTCCTTGCTGGATTATTTGGAATAGGTGGCGGGATAGTTATCGTGCCTATGCTGATAATTTTTTTGAAGTTTGCTCCGAGTAGAGCCGTTGGCACGTCTCTCGCGGCAATGTTACTTCCGGTTGGAATTCTCGCAGTTATGAAGTACTCGAAGGCGGGAGACGTAGATTTCAAAATTGCAGCCGCCCTGTCGGTCGGGATCTTCATCATGGCCCTTGTCGGCGCTCACATTGGACTTAACCTCGGTGGAACTTGGATATCGCGAGGATTTGGTGTTCTACTGGTGATTGTTGGAGCGAAATTTCTCTTCGCTCTTTAGATCCGAAGTAATTGGTTTTCGGAACGTTAACCCCTAAATTGTAATGATGGAGCCGCAGATTCTCGACAATGCCGTTTGGGCTGCCCTGACTGGCCCACAAACCGGATGGGCAGAAATAACGGGCAATGCCCGACGCTTCCCCGTGGACGTTTCACCTTTTTGCGCGATTTCAGATCGAACTGACCCACAATGCTGGGCAGATCTTGCCAAGTTGGTTGGCCCTGGTGGAAATGCGGTTCTCACTGGCAGCGAAATGAACGTTCCCCCTGATTGGGAAGAACTAGGCGGCGGCGTGGGAAAGCAGATGACCGGCGAGCAAGTTTTTGGGCGAAGAGATGACGATGCCGTCGAATTGGGACTAAATGATGCGCCCGAGATGCTCGACTTGATTTCTCGAACCGAGCCCGGACCATTCCTGCCTCGCACGGTTGAACTCGGTGGCTATTTAGGATTTCGAGTTGACGGCCAATTGGTTGCGATGGCTGGGCGACGATTGCATCCACCAGGGTGGGTAGAAATAAGCGCGGTATGTACAGATCCTGCCCACCGCGGCAAGGGACTCGGTGGACGTCTTGTCATGGCGGTGGCTGCGGGAATTCGAGCCGAGGGCGAAGTTCCTTTCCTGCACGTCTCCGAGACGAATGAAAATGCCATAAGACTCTACGAAAAACTGGGGTTCACAGTTCGCAGCCTAGGAAAGTTCAAAGTCCTGAAGGCGCCCGAATAACTCTTTTCAGAGCACGATTTCGTATGAGGGATTCATGATCGTCAGGTGACCGCTAGATTCGCCGACCATTCCTTCTGCGCACAAAGTGGCGCCGACGCTAAGGCCGGCAATGCTGCGACGGCCCAGGAAGTGAAGGGTGATGCCGCCAGTCTCGTCCCAGACTTCCACATCCAATCCCGGCGCGGCACCTGTTGGGGCGGTGAGAATGGAGGTGACCTGTCCTCTCACATGGGCCCGCTGTCTCCAGGTAGCGTCCCCAATCGGCAGAAGGTGTTCTGCGTAGTGACTTACTGACCCTGGCATTGAGAGGGCAACATCTTGGGTGGGAAGTTTCCTCACAACTTGGGGGATTTTCGCAAGTTGCACGGAGGATGTCGTTGCGGGCCGAATTAGCGGTTTTCCCGAAATGATTTTTTCAACATCAAACGGAACGATCGTCGCGACCACTCGAGTGAGTCGAGAAATAGGTGCCGCAATTGATTCAGCCGTCCGGTCATGAAGAATTCGACCCAAGAAGTATGAATAGGAGCGCCGCGGAAACAGAAGTGTCAATTCGACGTCATCGCTCTCGGTTGCCCGGATGGCGAAATCGACCGCAGCATTGGGTAGGCGTCGATCGGGGCAGTCGATCATTTCCAGTGGCACGTCTGAAAGTGCCTTGTTATTCGCCCAATCTTGGGAGATTGTTTGTGAGTGCCTATCATCAATAACGAAATGAACCGCCGTCAATGAATGCGGGTTCAGACTCCTCGCATACCTGATCGCACCTACTGTGGCGACATCCACCGAGTCGATAAGAACGGCGACGTCGTGGCGAGCTATGGAAGTTGCGCGAGATCTTTCTTCATCAATTTTTAAAGCAATTTGTTCTCTACGGTACTGTCGATTGAGGCGGATAAGCGCAGTGGTCGCAATGGGGAAGATCAAGACGATGAGCCAAGCGCCTTCGGTGAACTTCACAACCGCAAAGATAATTACGATCAACAGAGAGACGGACCCGGAGAGCATGTTGATTGTGAATCTCATTCGCCATTTAGAATCTTTAAGAGTGATAGCGCGCTTGGCCATTCCAAAGCCAGCCATGGCAAACCCAGTGAAGACGCCAATTGCATAGAAAGCAATGAGTTTGGCTACGTTGGCACCAACAGCCAGCAAGAGGCTGGACGAGGCGATGGTGAGAAGGATGATTCCATTCGAGAAAACAAGTCGGTGACCACGTTTCGTCAGCTGGCGTGGCAGGAATCCATCTTCGGCAATGAAGTTTGCGAGGAACGGGAATCCGCTAAAAGGTGTGTTTGCGCCCGTGTAAAGAATGAGCATCGTTGAGAACTGGACGAATAGATAAAGGATGTGGCCGACTGCGCTTCGGCCAAATACGACGTCGGCGATTTGGGAGATAACCGTGGGAGTTCCGCTCGAGTACGGCATTGCGTGAGTCGCGTTGGCAAGCCAGGAAACGCCAAGTACTAGCGTGCCAAGAATGGAACTCATGATGACAGTTGTTCTACGTGCGTTGTTTCCCTCAGGCGCCTTGAAAAGGGAGACACCGTTTGAGATTGCTTCAAGTCCTGTTAAGGAAGAGCCTCCATTGGCGAACGCTCTTAGAAGGACAAAGATAGAGGCAGCTGTTATCAATTGCTGCTCGTGCCCCAAGGGCACGGTGCCGACGCCTGTCGTCACATGCACCAGCGTTCCGCGGATTTGCTTCCAGATACCCAGAATCAAAACCATGGCAACGGATCCAACGAAAAGATAAGTTGGCGCCGCGAATGCTCTTCCTGCCTCTTTAACACCCTTTAGATTGCCAAAGAGAAGTATTCCTATTACCCCGAGTGTGATTTCCAGGTTGTATGAGGCAAAGGAAGGGAAGGCAGAAGTGAGAGCCGAGGTCCCGGCCGCGGTCTGGACTGAAACCGTGACTATGTAATCCAACATGAGAGCTACTGCCGCGATCTGGGCGACCACCGGCCCAAAGTTTTCGCGAGCAACGACGTAGGATCCGCCAGTCTTGGTATAGACCATCACGACTTCGCGGTATGACAGAGTCACAATGACCAAAATGCTAAGAATGATCAAGGTCATCGGCATAAGAATGGAGAAGCCTGCAAGACCGAAGGCGGGAAGTAGGTAGTAGAGAATGTTTTCGGTTCCGTATGCAGAGGACGAGATGCAATCAGAGGAGAGAATTCCTAAGGCAAAGACCTTGCTAAGTCGCTGGTGCGACAGCAGGTGTCGGTTGAGCGGTTTACCAAGGAGTGCCTTCTTCACCCTGTATGAGATGGGATCCTTGAGGTGAGCATGCTCCTTGAGAATTTGTGGGGCAGGGGCTTCGTCTATCCACGCCTTAGGCATCGTATTCCTCGATTTCGGTTCTGGCAGCAAGTAGTCGGTATCCGATTCCTGGTTCGGTAAGGATGTACGTAGGCAGTTGAGGGTTTGGTTCTAGTTTCTTCCTAAGTTGGCTTACGAAGAGGCGCAAGTAATTTGTCTCATTTTCATAGGAGTCGCCCCATACCGCTTGAAGTAATTCTTTCTGTGATACCAAACCCCCTGACCTTGATAGAAGATATTCAAGGAGGCGCCATTCAATGGGGGTGAGATGCAAATCTGGGTTCAATCCCGTCAAATCGGTGATGTGATGTCGAGACAGGTCAATTCGCCAATTGCCTAAAAGAAAATAAGGGTTGGTGGTCGAATCCTTAGTACGTCTGAGTACTGCTTCTACCCTCGCGATGACTTCATCGATTTCAAATGGTTTAGACACGTAGTCGTCGGCGCCGGACTTGAGCGCGCGGAGTTTGCTATCAAGTTCAGTCCGTCCCGAAAGGACCAGAATTGGCACATTGCTCCAAGACCGAATTTTTCCGATCAATTCCCCACCATCCATGTCAGGTAATCCCAAATCCAAGATCATCGCATCCGGGCTCGCTTCGGCGACTAGTGCAGAAGCAGCGGACGCATCGCCGGCAGAGAGGGTGTGATATCCGCGCGCTCTAAAGTTCATTACTAGGGTGCGCATGATTTCTAAATGATCATCGACGATCAAGATGCATTTCTTCTTGGCTTCGATCACTTTTCATCTCCAATTGGAAAGGAAAGAACCATGGTCAATCCACCTTGGAAGGTTTCTTCGACAGAGATTCGACCTTTCAGCAATTCGGTGAATCCCTTAACTATTGCAAGTCCCAAGCCAACCCCAGTCGAGTTGTCTCGGTCTCCCAATCGCTGAAAGGGAGTGAAGAGTTTCGATTTGTCCTTGGTCGACATACCAGGGCCGTGATCAATGATGCGGATTTCGATGCTCGCTCCAACGCGGAAGGCGGCGATGGTTACGGACCTCTCTTTTGGATTAAAACGAAGCGCGTTTTCGAGCAAATTGCCGATGACGCGTTCGAGCAAGATTGGATCGCCCTTGATGGGCGGAAGTTCCGGGTCGATGCTTATTTCCAAGAGTTCCGTGGGCGACTTCAATGATTTGATGGCACCGGATACGACATCTTCCACTCCCACATTTCTCCAGTTGAGGAAAATGGCTCCTGCTTCTAGCCGACTCATATCGAGGAGGTTTTCAATAAGGTGATTGAGTTGATCGAGTGAGCGACTGGCGGAGTCGAGTAGTTCACTTTGATCCTCTGGCGTCCACGATACGTCTTTGTTGAGAAGACTTGAGATCGCCGCTTTTGACGAAGCTAAAGGACCCCGCAGGTCGTGGCTGACAGCGTTCAGTAATGCGACACGCATCTGGTCGGCCTGTCGGATTTCGGAGAGTTCTCGTTCGTTGGCTTCGAGAAGTTGCCTTTCCAACAGTATAAGTACTTGTGAACCGAAGGTTGTTACTAATTTTCGCAACTCTGGATCGCTGATCGCAGGTTTGGCCAGGAGAGAATACTCGGCATTCAATGCGATCTTTGAATCTGAAATATCTTTCGTGATCGGAGATATTGATCCGTAGATGACACGCAACTCACTGCCTTTATGGTTTAGGTCCGTCCTGGCTACAGCAAGTTCTTGCAAGCCGAATGTGCCTTTTGAGTTGTTGAGAATTTCGTCAATAGAGTTGTGGCCGCGAATGATGCTCTCGGCCAGACTGGAAAGGAACAATCCTTCCTTAGAGAGCTGTCTTAGTTTCGCGGTCCGAATTTCAAGTTTTCGCAGAATCAGCGAGGCAGTGATGCTTGTTGCGAGAAAGACAAGCAGCGCAAGGAGGTCATCCCTGTTGCTGATGTTGAGGGTGTGGAAGGGAGGAGTAAATAGATAATTAAGGAAGAGAAAATTCTCGATCGCACCGAAGGTCGTGAGCCAAATCGGACTTTTGATTGCAATTGCGAGAGTGATAATGAGCAGAATCAGCGTGTTGGTCGTCAGGTTGAAACTATGTCGAAACCGGGCAAGGACGAGGTTGGCAAATGGGAGGATCACTACCAGCACCAAGAAAGCCTTAAGTACTGTGGCTCGGCTAAGGGAAGCGCCAGTACCTCCGGAAGCGTGCCTCACATTCAGATTCATTATGGATTCAACCGTAGATGTTTGGGCGCCGCTGCGCCTCTTTTGGGGGCATTCCTAACGAATTCCTGACGCGAAGACTTGGGCATCTCTAGGCAAGGCCACGGGGATTGATTAAAGTGGAGTGCAGGAGGTCCTGCAATGAAGCGTCTCAGCATCCTTGGACTCACTCTCACGTTCCTAGTGTCCAGCCTTGCCCTCAACCCAGTCTCGGCCCAGGCCGCATCCGTTGTTGCCGACTGCAAAAATGTTAAGAAACAGGTAATGACCTACGAGGCGATGGAGAAAGATTTTGCAAAACAGTACGCGCCGGTCAATGGCATGTGGTCGTGGTTCTTCTCATCGGCTCATCGCAATGACTACTGGCTGCTGCAGAAGAAGATCGTAGATTTCGAAGTGGTGCAGTTCACCTACGACTTGAATCACCTGCCGTGCTTCACTGTGAAACAACAGGCTTATGCCAAAGTTGTCTACAAAGAATGGAAAGATTTGCAGGCATTCTTAACGGGCCAGCCAGACTGGATCACCGGCTTTAGTTTCACGCCCATTGTATGGGACTCAATTTACGACAAAGATCTCGTGACCCCGATTCCTTGATTCCTTCCTAGCCAATCATCTCCGCATCGCGGGCTCGGCTTCTATCGTGCGTGCAACTTCTACTGTCGTTCTTTTTAGCGCACTCGTCACAGAGCAGAATGAGATCGTGGCAGGCGACGTTGGCGCAGTTATGGAACATGTTGGTGGGGGCCGAGCATTTCTCGCACTCACCAATGACCTTCGTCTTTTCGCTGAAATCTAGGGCCATCCGGGAATCGAAGGTATACAGGGACCCCTCCCAGAGACCGTCATCACCGTACTTTCGTCCGTAGCCGACGATGCCACCTTGAATTTGGTAGACCTCTTTAAAGCCCCGATTCTTCATCACCGCAGAAAGCACCTCGCAGCGAATTCCTCCTGTGCAGTATGTGACGATTGGCTTCTCCTTGAGGTGATCGTATTTTCCGCTCTCGATCTCATCGACGAAATCTCGCGTGGTTGAAACGTCGGGCACAATTGCATTTTTAAACTTGCCGATCTTTGCTTCGAAGGCGTTGCGGCCGTCAAAGAAGACAACCTCGTCGCCGCGTTCCTCGACAAGTTTTTCAACCTGGTCGGAGCGAAGGTGGATGCCCCCGCCTACGACGCCATTTTCGTCTACTACCAACTCATCAGGATTGCCGAAGGCGACAAGCTCGTCTCGGACTCTTATCTGCAATCGTGGAAATTCGTCACCCTTGCCATCAGACCATTTGAAGTCAATTTTCTTGAAACCTGGATATTCCTTGGTCGCCCGTACGTATTTCTTCAACGCTGACATGTCCCCGCCCAGCGTTCCGTTTATGCCATGAGGGGAAATCAAAATCCGCCCTTTGAGCCCCAGGGAAGTGCAAATGCCTTTTTGCCAGAGGCGGATCGCTTGCGGGTCGGAAATGGGTGTGAAGGCGTAATAGAGAATAACTTTCTGGAGTTCCACATCACTATTGTAACTGCCTGAGATTCAATGGTTATACAGTTAAATCGTGGGTAAAAGCCCGAATAGAGTATTGGCCATCGTCATTGGTCTCATAATTGTGGCGGTGGCTATCGTTGCGCTTCTTTCATCGACAAAATCTGCCGTAGTGATGGATCGCTCTACTCCTGCCGGCTCAGTTCAGGCATACCTCAAGGCAGTTCTGGTTGGAAAAGATGCAGAGGCCGCCACGTGGCTTGCACCAGCGGGTGTATGCACGGTTACCGATATCGACAGGGCTTACATTGTCGACACGGCGCGGGTGCTATTGGTTGATTCAACAACGACGGCGAGCACGGCTGAAGTTCGAGTAAGAGTGGAGATTCCATCAGGGAGTGCGTTAGGAGATGTCATGACAGAGGATCACACAATCCGCCTGATCAAATCTG
>JANXZB010000001.1 GCA_025355765.1 Actinomycetes bacterium | reverse complement strand
CGAGACTCCGAAGCAGCAGACTGAGAATGATGCCAATAAGAAGCAACACGACCGGAATGATCAGGCGATTGTCATGGCGGGAAGCTTGGTCAATATCGTAGGAAACCGCGCTGCTACCCCCAACCAGGATTGTTGAATCGACGTCGTGTACCGCCTTTCGAATTGCAGGTATCAAATCGCGAGCAGCCACGGAATCGGGCGCCATGGAAAGTGTGGCGTTGAGAAGTACTCTTCCACCAACCACTTTCATCGATGGACCGCCAGCAGTAATTGCGCCGGGGTCGTTGTACGGAACGACATTGCTAATTCCCTTGATGCGAAGGAGCCTGGCGGTAATGTCCTTCACTTGTGCAGTTTTTACGATCACCTGCGTTGGCTGGCCTTGACCACCAGGGAAATGCTTAAGCAGCAGATCCTGCCCGACAACAGACTCGGGCCGAGAGGTGAAAGACTGCGATGTCGACAGACCATTGGCTTGCAGAGTTGTAGCAAAACCCGCCAAGACTATGAGCCCGACGGCAGTTGTGATCCAGAGTCGACGGGGGCGCTTGGCGACTTGGTTTCCGACTTTGGACCAAATGCCCTTGAGGTTTGCATCTACATCGTCAAAGCGAGGAATGCGGGGCCAGAAGATCCATCGTCCAAAAATGACTAGGAGTGCGGGCAGTAAGGTCAAAATCGTAAGCATCGCAGAGGCAATACCAATTGCGCCGATCGGACCCAAACCTCGATTGCTCGACAATTCGCTCAGCAAGAGAACTAACAGACTCAGTGCAACCGTCGAACCTGATGCCAAGATCGGTTCGAAGATACCTTTGTAAGCCGCGCGCATTGCATCGAACCGAGACTCGTGGTGTTGGAGTTCTTCTCGATAGCGTGCAATCAAGAGAAGGGCATAATCGGTGGCAGCGCCCAAGACCAAGATTGTGAGAATTCCTTGCGACTGCCCATTTAAGGTGACAATGTGATGCTTTGCTAACAAATAAATGACTCCTCCGGCCGTTGATAATGCGAACATGGCCGACATCAAAGGGAGTATCCATAACACAGGTGATCGATAGACAAAAATTAAGATGATCGAGACAACTCCAAGGGTGGCAAAGAGCAGGGTCGAATCAATGCCTCCGAATGCCCCAAAGAGATCGGCAAAGAGCGCACCGATTCCGGTTACGTGACTGACAAATCCGTTCTCCGCCCCCCAATTGTTCATATCTGCTCGGAGCGTCTTAATGATCGCAACGAGAACTGATTTGCCATCAGGTAAATTTTCTCCCGCGACACTCGATGAGATTGACAAATCTAGAAGAACTGCCTTTCCATCCTGCGATGGGAAGGCAACCAGTGGCGCGTTTGGAGCCAGATAATGTGAAAGTTGGATACCGGAGTCGAAGGTCCCTTTGTACTTGCTGGCATAGGAGATGTGCAACGCCGGCAGGGTTTGAAGGTGGGCATTGATAAGAGCCAATTTGGCGGCATCGACGGTGCCCTCGAGCAACACAAGGGTCGGAAGTTTCGCGCTATCGCTTTGAGAGAATTTGGCCACAATCGCAGCCGCCTTGGTTGACTCCGCCTTACTGGGCAAGAAGGCAGAATTATCATTTGTCTGAACCGAGGTGAGTTTGCCGAAAAGAGGACCGAGGACTCCACTGGCTCCAAACCAGATGAAAATCACGAGAAGTGCGGTCCAAAATGGGCGCCGAAAACCTTTCTTGGACTTTCCTGGGCTCTTTTCAAGGGTGCTCTTAGACACGATTATTCGAACCTTTCTTAGAATCCGCCGAGGTATTCGGCTACTCCTCAGTATCCGAGGCGATAGGAACGCCAGCCTACCTTTAGGCTATACGTGTGCCACTAGCCCACGCAGACTCCCCCATCGCTTTTGCTCATAGCGGAATCATCGATTATGAGAAAGCGTGGCAGATACAACGAAGCGTTCATGCCGAAGTTGCCGAGGGTTCACGCCCCAACACTTTGATGCTGCTACAACACCCCCCGGTCTTCACGGCTGGCCGACGGACGCTGGAGCACGAACGCCCCAGTGATGGAACCCCCGTCATTGACGTCGACCGCGGCGGCAAGATCACCTGGCACGGGCCAGGACAAATTGTTGGCTACCCCATCGTGCGTTTGGCAAACCGTCTTGACGTCGTGGGATTCGTTCGGGAGATAGAGAGCGCCCTCATCGCGGTCTGCAATCAATTTGATATTGATGCCGAGCGCTACTGCGAACGATCAGGCGTCTGGTTGCGCGATGAACAAGGGGATCGAAAGATTGCTGCCATCGGAATCAGGTACGCCAAAGGCGTCACGATGCACGGCTTTGCACTCAATGTGAATCCTGACCTCACATGGTTTGATCGCATCGTCCCCTGCGGTTTGCCTGATGCCACCGCCACGTCAATGAGCGCTGAACTCGGGCGGAATGTGACCATCGAAGAAGTTATCCCAGTAGTTGAACGACACGTATATGAAGCACTAGCGAGGGTGAGCGCATGACATTGGCACCAGAGGGCCGTAAGTTGCTTCGCATCGAGGCACGAAATGCCGAGACGCCGATCGAGCGCAAGCCCGACTGGATTAAGACCCGGGCCAACATGGGTCCTGAATACACACGACTTCGATCGCTTGTAAAAAGCGAGGGTCTTCACACAGTCTGCCAAGAAGCAGCATGTCCAAATATTTTTGAATGTTGGGAAGATCGCGAAGCTACTTTCCTCATCGGTGGCGAGCAGTGCACCCGTCGCTGCGATTTCTGCAACATCGATACCGGAAAACCCGGTCCCCTCGATCGCGATGAACCGCGTCGTGTCGCCGAGTCAGTTAAGACAATGGACTTGGCTTACGCAACTATTACTGGAGTTACCCGTGATGACCTCGAAGATGAAGGCGCCTGGTTGTACGCAGAGACGATTCGGAAAGTCCACGAAGTAAATCCAAATACCGGAGTTGAAATGCTTGCTCCTGACTTCAGTGGTCATAGGCACTTGCTCAACCAAGTATTTGAAACACGCCCTGAAGTCTTCGCACATAATGTCGAGACTGTCCCCCGCATCTTCAAGCGCATACGCCCGGCCTTCACTTATGAAAAATCATTGAGCGTCATCACTATGGCCCGCGAATTCGGATTGATCACCAAGTCAAACTTGATCCTCGGACTTGGCGAGACCCCTGATGAAGTAAGCCAGGCTCTTCGCGACTTGCACGATGCCGGTTGCGATCTCATCACGATTACTCAGTACCTTCGCCCAACCAACAAGCACCATCCAGTCGAGCGTTGGGTAAAGCCCCAGGAATTCGTCGATTTTGCTGACGAGGCAAAGGCAATCGGATTCCTTGGCGTTATGAGCGGGCCGCTTGTACGATCAAGTTATCGAGCGGGCCGCTTGTACAAGCAGGCGATGGAGGCACGAGTAACGAATGGCTGAACTGGTCTATCCACCCGTAATCGGAGTCGCGAAATTATTCTGGCGCTACCTCGGGTTGAAACTTACGATCACGGGCCAGGAGAATATTCCCGCTGAAGGTGGCGCAATTCTTGCGATCAATCACGTGGGCTATCTCGATTTCGCACTTGCCGGTACAGCGCTCATTCCATCAAAGCGTTATGTGCGGTTTATGGCGAAGAAAGAAATTTTCGACAACAAGATTGCCGGGCCTTTGATGAAAGGCATGCACCACATCAGCGTTGACCGCAGCGCGGGTTCTTCCTCTTTTGTTGCCGCGATGCGAGCACTTCGTGCTGGCGAGTTCATCGGGATCTTTCCTGAGGGAACGATTTCGGTGAGTTTTGAAATCAAAGAGATCAAGTCCGGCGCGGTCCGACTTGCTATGGGCGCAGGTGTGCCGATAATTCCTGTCATCGTCTGGGGAAGTCAGAGAATCTGGACAAAGGGTCTGCCTCGCAAACTGAAGAGGTCGAAGATCCCCATCACAATCGCCATCGGCATGCCGATCTTCTTCACAAAAGAGGATGACGTCGAAAAATCCGAGATCGAACTTCGATCCACCATGATCTCCATGCTCCATGAGGTCCAGGAGAACTACCCCGATGGCCATTCAGGTCAGTGGTGGGCCCCCGTTCGTCTTGGTGGTACCGCGCCCGCCCCACTAAACTCCTGACATGTTTAATCGGAAGAAATCACCCAAGATTGCCAAAGAAGCCAAAGAGCCACGCCTGAAAGCAGTGCGTGATGCGTACAAGATAACCAAGGAAGTAAAACCTTGGATTGGCGCCTCCCTCATCGCGATATTCCTCGCTGTCTGGGCGATCGGTATCGGAATTGGGTTCATCTGGGGTCATCCGGTTTACACCGCGTTCATCAGCCTTCCCCTTGCGGTGCTCGCATCTCTTTTCTTCTTCACTCGCATTGCTGGAGCGGCCGCATACCAATCTATTGAAGGCCAAGCAGGCGCTGGCGCCAGTGTTCTCATGGCTATTCGCAAAGGCTGGACCACCACCCCGGCCGTCGCTGTCAATCGAAGCCAGGACATGGTTCACCGAAGCGTTGGGCGTGCCGGCATTGTTCTCGTAGGAGAAGGCGGTCCAGCCGTTCGCGCACTCCTTACCGATGAACGACGAAAGACCGAACGATTCGCCCCTGGCGTGCCGATCACCGAAATCATCGTCGGGGATTTGGAAGGCCAAGTAAAACTTCGCAAATTGCAGAAACACCTACAGAAGATGCCTAAGAAGCTAAGCCCTTCTCAAATGAACGAAGTCCGCGCCCGCCTCAAAGCAGTCGGCGGACTGGCAATGCCAATTCCCAAGGGACCAATGCCAAAGAACGTGAAGGTTCCTAAGCGCTAAGGACTGTTCCGCTCAATCGTTCGTGAATTCCGCGGCCGTTCTCATCGAAAGTCACTGCCGTAACAACGAGGCACAATAACAAGGTACGAATCAACGCCTGAGTGACGGTCGGTCGCCCGCCATCGGCAAACCGGACCACCTTCATCCGCAGGATCCGCTGACCGGCAGAGGCTCCCTGCAGGGAGGTGAGAATCCAGACTTCGGCGAAAAAGACCCCTAGCGGCACGAAGTGGGTGTAGTTACTGCTGGAATGTAAGAAAGCGCTGGCCACAGCCAGGGACATCAGCCAGTCGATCATGAGCGCGAAAACCCGCCGCCAGAGCCCAACTCGTATGAAATGCACCCGTGAAGCCTAACCCTCAATCGACCCTCAAATTTACGTAACATATCCGTAACACGCGGGTTATGACCTTTTCACTCACCAGTCTTACTCTTACGCCCAGAAGAAAGAGCTCAATGGCGAGCCAATCGAGTATTTCCGCAGAACGCGGATATCGGTGCATGGGAGAAAAATGTTCAAGAACTCAGCAGAAATATTTGCTTTCATCAAGAAGGAAAACGTCAAACTTATTGACGTTCGATTTATCGATCTACCTGGAATCCAGCACCACTTCAACGTTCCAGCCGGATCCTTTGATGAAGCGGTCTTCACAGAAGGATTGATGTTTGATGGTTCCTCGATTCGCGGATTCCAAGCGATTCACGAATCCGACATGAAGCTCCTTCCTGTTCCTGAATCAGCCTTCATTGATCCATTCCGCAAAGAGAAGACACTGATCATCAACTTCTCTGTTCACAACCCGGTAGATAATTCGCCATACAGCCGTGACCCACGTGGCATCGTTGCAAAGGCCGTTGAATTCATGCGTTCAACCGGCATCGCCGACACCGCTTTCTTCGCACCTGAAGCAGAGTTCTACGTATTCGATGCAGTTCGCTTCTCAACTGGCATCAACGAGTCCTTCCACCACATTGATTCCTACGAAGGCGCGTGGAACACCGGCATCGAAAAGGATGCAGATGGCACTCCAAACCGCGGATATCGCACTCGTGTAAAGGGCGGCTACTTCCCAGTCTCACCAACGGATCAATACGCCGATCTCCGTGACGAAATGGTTATGAAGCTCGAAGAGGTCGGTCTGCAGGTTGAGCGCGCTCACCATGAAGTTGGCACCGCAGGACAGATGGAAATCAACTACCGCTTCAGCGATATTTTGCACGCCGGCGACGACTTGATGAAGTTCAAGTACGTCATCAAGAACACCGCATGGCAGGGTGGCAAGACCGCAACATTTATGCCAAAGCCTCTCTTCGGAGATAATGGTTCAGGCATGCACGTCCACCAGTCACTTTGGAAAGATGGCGTCCCACTGTTCTTCGGTGAGGGTTACGGCGATCTTTCAGACATGGCGCGTTGGTATGTCGGAGGACTCTTAAAGCACGCACCATCACTTCTTGCTTTCACGAACCCAACGGTCAACTCATACCGCCGCCTGGTTCCAGGCTACGAAGCACCTGTAAACCTTGTTTACTCAGCCCGTAACCGGTCGGCTTGTATCCGAATTCCAATCACCGGGTCCAATCCAAAGGCAAAGCGCATCGAGTTCCGTTGCCCAGATCCATCATCGAACCCGTACCTAGCTTTCGCAGCAATGTTGATGGCAGGCCTTGATGGAATCATCAACAAGATCGAGCCGCCACTTCCAGTTGATAAGGATCTCTACGAACTTTCCAGCGAAGAAGCGGCAACGATTCCACAGGTACCAGGGTCTCTCGGTGCCGTGCTCGACAACCTCGAGCGCGACAACGATTTCCTAACTCGCGGTGGAGTCTTCACGCAAGACCTCATCGATACTTGGATTCACTTCAAGCGAACCCAGGAAGTTGATTACGTTCAATTGCGACCACATCC
>JANXZB010000087.1 GCA_025355765.1 Actinomycetes bacterium | reverse complement strand
CGTTCGGTCTCGCTATTGCTTCGTCGACCACCAGGCCGTGAGGCATACCCAGGAGATGTCTTCTACTTGCACTCTCGTCTTCTAGAGCGTTGCGCAAAGCTCTCCGATGAACTCGGTGGCGGTTCCATGACCGGTCTTCCGATCATCGGAGAGCTTTGCGCAACGCTCGAGAAGACGAGAGTGCAAGTAGAAGACATCTCCTGGGTATGCCTCGCGGCCTGGTGGACGACGAAGCAATAGCGAGACCGAACGGTATGCCTCGGCCTGCTTTGAAAGATCGTCGAAAACGATGAGTACGTGCTGGCCGGCGTACATCCAGTGCTGACCGATTGATGAACCCGTGTAAGGGGCAAGGTACTTAAATCCTGCTGGATCTGATGCAGGGGAAGCCACAATGGTCGTGTACTCCATTGCGCCGGCCTCTTCAAGGGAGGCGCGAACGGATGCAATAGTCGAGCCCTTCTGGCCGATTGCAACGTAGATGCACTTGACCTGCTTCTTTGGGTCTCCGCTCAACCAGTTTTCGCGCTGGTTGATGATGGTGTCGACAGCAACTGCGGTCTTGCCAGTCTGGCGGTCACCGATGATCAACTGACGCTGTCCACGGCCGATAGCAGTCATCGCATCGATTGCCTTGATTCCTGTTGCAAGAGGCTCTTTAACTGGTTGGCGCTGAACAACTGATGGCGCCTGCAATTCGAGAGCACGTCGGGCATCTGCCTTGATTTCGCCCTTGCCGTCAATTGGGCGGCCAAGTGGATCAACTACGCGACCAAGGAAGGCATCTCCAACTGGAACGGAGAGGACTTCACCTGTTCGACGAACCGAGGTTCCTTCTTCAATTCCTTCGTAGTCACCGAGAATAACGACGCCGATCTCGCGGACATCGAGGTTAAGTGCAAGACCTAGTGTGCCGTTCTCGAACTGGAGAAGTTCGTTGGCCATTGTTGAGGGCAAGCCTTCGATACGAGCAATACCGTCGCCCGCTTGGGTGACTGTACCGATCTCATCTCGTGCAGCGACTCCTGGATCGTACGACTTTGCAAAATTCGCGAGCGCATCACGAATTTCCTCGGGTCGGATCTGCAGTTCGGCCATCTTTTTCTCCCTTATCGCTTTTCTAGTTAAAAATTCTTCTCTGCTACTTCTGTGCGCCAACTAGGCCACGCCCGGCACTTGCAAGTCGAGTGCTGATAGTTCCGTCGATGATCTCATCGCCGAACTTCACGCTGACTCCGCCGACGACGCTTGGATCCACTTCGACATTGACGCGTACCGGCTGTCCCACCTGGGCTGCCAAGGACGTCTCTAGACGTTCTCTCTGAGCATCGGTTAGGGCAATGGCAACCTCAACGTGTGCAATCAAACGATTACGACGAGCAGCTAGGGCGAAGAAGTAATCTTCGAATGCGGCTTCAATGCTGCGGCCTCGCAAGTTGGTGACCAGATGCGAAACCAACTTAACGGTGGATTCAGTATTGGTCGTTCCCAGCAGCTCGACCACGAGTGAGGTTTTTGCCTCATCTGCCCCTGATGTGGTGAGCGCCTTTCGAAGGTCGAATGAACTTGAGATCGCCTGCGAGACTGCGAAAAATTCGTCTTCTACTCGGTCTAGTTCGCCGGCGATGTTTGCCGCTGAACCTTGGGCCTCAATTGCCAATTGCTCAATGACCGGCACTAAGTCAGCCGATGAGGACCAACGAAGAGATGCAATATTGGTGATGATCTCAAGTGCCTTGGCATCAAGTGATTTCCCAAAGAGATCGGTAACGAGTGCAACCTTGGCGGCTGCATCCCGTGAAGGGTCGGTGATCGCGCGACGAAGTGCAATAGACCCCGCAAGAACTTGAGCACATGAGAAGAGTTGCGAGCACAGGAGCGATGCCATCTCTGGTGTCGCGCCTTTCACGGCAGCATCGAGCATCGCACGAGAGGCCCGTAGGGACTCCCTGCTACTTCCGCCGAAATGTGCTCTCATAAGTACGCTGATCTCTCGCTCGGTTTAATTACTTCTGGTACTCAGTGGATTTCAAGATCGTCTAGAAAGCGATCAACTACGCGCGATGCGCGAGCCTGGTCATCAAGTGCTTCACCGACGATTTTCGATGCCAACTCGACTGCAATCGTGCCCACTTCAGTGCGAAGGGAGGTGATTGCTGCCTGACGCTCTGCTTCGATTGAAGCGTGCGCTGCGGCAGTGATTCGACTGGCTTCTTCTTGTGCCTTGGTGCGGAGCTCTTCAATGATTGCCACGCCTTGAGCGCGGGCATCTTCGCGAAGAGAGTGAGCCTCATCGCGAGCCTTGGAAAGCTGCTCCGTGTACTGGCGTAGTGCGCGCTCAGCTTCGAGCTGGGCCTTCTCGGCCTTCTCTATCCCGCCCTGAATTGCCTCAGTGCGAGCCGCGAATGCTTTTTCAAACATCGGCACCACTTTTGAGCGCAGAACAAGGAACAGAAGTGTGAAGGCTACAAAGCCAACGATCAATTCTGCTGTGTGCGGGAGAAGAGGGTTGATCTTCTCTGCAGCCAGATTTATTGAATGCATGGTGAAAATTAGAGAACGAATGCGAGAACGAGACCGAAGAGCGCAAGTGCCTCAGCAAGAGCGAACCCAAGGAACGCGATTGGCTGAAGGACAGAACGTGCTTCTGGCTGACGTGCGACGCCGCTGATGTAAGCAGCGAAGATCATTCCGGTGGCAATCGCAGGTCCGATTGCTGAGAGGCCATAACCGACCAGGTTGAGCGTGCCTTTCATTTTTTTACCTTTCTAGCTGTTAGTTAGTGCTCGTCGGCAAGGGCGCCGGCGATGTAGAGAGCGGTGAGCAGGGTAAAGATATACGCCTGCAAACATTGGACCAAAAACTCGAAGAAGGTCAGGCCGATGCCGAATGCGAAGGCAAAAGGACTGATCAATTTCAAACCGATGACCCCCTTGAGCAGATGATCTCCGCCCAAGATGAAAACGAGTAGAAGCAAGTGACCGGCGAACATGTTCGCGAAGAGACGAAGTGCCAAGGTGAGAGGGCGGGTGATGAGATATGTCGCAATTTCAATCGGTGTCAGAAGAATGTAAGCAGCCTTGGGAACACCTGGCATGAACATGATGTCTTTGATGTACTTGCGGATCCCCTGTTTGCGGATTCCGATGTAGTGAAAGATCGCAAAAGTGAAGATCGCAAGGACGTAAGGAAAGCTCACATGCGACATTGTTGGGAACTGCAGCAAAGGAACAATTCCGAAAATGTTGTTGGTCAAGATAAAGACGAAGAGGGTGAAGAGATAGGGCACAAAGCGCATGAACTCGTGGCCGATGATGTCTTTGGCCAGATCGTTTCTCACAAAGCCATAGATGCTCTCACCGGCAAATTGCAGTTTGGAAGGAACGATCGCTGCTTTGCGGGAGGCCATAATGAAGAAGATCGAAATCATAAGCACCGATAAGAAGACGAGAAGAATCGGTTTTGTGAAGTATTCACTGTTGCGAAAGAAGGAGGGGAAATTGAAGTCGTTGCTGCTTGGCGGGACGAATCCTCCGCCTTCAGCCCTTAACAAGTGCAACGAGCGCACGCACACTCCTCGATTTTCAAGAGATTAAGTTTTGCTGACCCGGGTTATAACGGGGGAAATTCGGCCAGCGGGGCAACCTTATTAGCAAAGAATCAAATCTGTGAAATCGGCCAGAAATGCCCTTGACGTGCGCCCTTTACATGGGGGAATTTACTTAGAGTTTCTACCGATCCTCAACCAGATCAGGTAGATGGACGCGCTAACGCCAAGGAGTAACCCCCCAAGGAGAAAGAAGTGGGTCTTGAGCCAGTGGTCCAGCGCCCAGCCAACCCCGCCCCAGAAGAGCAGGCCGGAGAGGAGATAACCCACGATCGACCAGGCAGCCCCGTCATCGTTTGGTTTCATTTTTCCTCCTCTTTCTGTGCGACTTTCGGCAATGGTAGGTGTATCTGCAGCTTTAAGAAACTTCTGATCTCCCCAGCCAACCAGGCCACAGTCAGGGCGAGAGCCACCACGGCAAAACTTGTTCGATCAATCGTGTCCCGGGAAGTGAATCGAGTTAGCAACCAGAGGAAAAGTCCCAAAAGTGCGATCTTGGCGAAGTAGGAGAATATCGCCAACGCAAAAGTTGTCAGTGGATCGAGTTTTCGAGAAATTGCCGAGACCACTAGGTGAACAGTGAAGTACATCACAACAACGAGCTGCGCCAAGAGTGCACCAAGCAATCCAGCTTTCCCGCGGATTAGGGCCGCAGCGATGATGCCGACAATTCCCACGGCGAAGGTAGGAATAAGAGCGCCGCGCATCAGATCTCGTTCGTTGGTCTTGTCGCTACTCATGAAAGTACTTCCGCCCTGTCTTGAGTATCGGATCGACGTTCTTTCCAGCGACTGGAAACTACCAAACTCGATCCTGCAAAAAACACTCCTGTGATGGCGGCGGCCCACCAAGGCCAGAAAGCGAGAACCGTCACCGGTATGGCCACAGTAGCCGTCCAGAGGTACATGATTACCGCCGCTCGTTGATGTGAATTTCCTGCGTCAAGTAGTCGGTGGTGAAGATGTTCTTTGTCAGGTGCAAATGGCGAGCGCCCGGAGAGCGCGCGACGGATGACTGCAAGTATTAAATCCATTAAAGGAATTGCCAGTACGGCGAAGGGAAGAAGCAGTGGCAGAAGAGTTGGCCCACGATTCTCGGCCGCAATGGCGTTGGCATCCACCTGACCCGTAAGTGTGATTGCCGCAGCTGATAGCAAGAGTCCCAGGAACATCGAACCCGAATCCCCCATGAAGATTCTGGCTGGATGAGAGTTGTGCGGAAGAAAACCCAGGCAGACGCCGACGATGATGGCCGTTATCAATGAGGGCGAACCGGCACGGCTGAACCCATTAACAACAGCCAGCAAATACGCGAAGGCGAAGAAGGAAGCCCCCGATATCGCCACTATACCTGCGGCCAAACCGTCTAGTCCGTCCACGAAATTCACGGCGTTGATTGTTACAAGAACAACCAGGACGGTAACCAATTGACCAATGCTCGATGGCAAGGTCGTCACTCCGTTAATGGGAAGCCAGAGGATTTGGATTCCGTAGAGCAACAAGATACCGGCAGCCAGGGCCTGACCAGCCAATTTTGTGATCGCATCAAGTTGATAGCGATCATCTGCCATTCCCAAGATGATCACGAAAGTTGCCGCCAGAAAAATCCCCTGCAACTCATGTCCGTAAACCTTGCCGACGAGGGACAGGTGCCTGGCGATTATGAACGTGAGAACCATCGAAATCCACATTGCCAGACCTCCCCAACGGGCAGTTGGCAGAGTATGAACATCCCGCGTTCGAATTTGAGCAACAGCGCCAAAGCGCTCAGCCAACTTCTTGACGAATGGAGTGATCAAAAAACAGAGCACTGCCGCCAAAAAGGCTGTGGCGAGATAGACGCGCATCTTCTAAGTGAATTAGGCGGAATAGATTGGGAAGCGTGCGGTCAATTGGTGCACTTCAGTACGAATCTGCGCCAGGACCTTCTCATCCTCACTTGCGATTGCCCGCGAGATGAGAGTTGCGATGGTCTTCATTTCTGCAGCGCCCATGCCCTGGGTTGTTGTCGCCGCTGACCCAACACGAATTCCACTGGTAATTGCGGGAGATTCTGGGTCAAAGGGAATCGCATTCTTATTCAGGACGATTCCGGCAAGACCGCAACGTTGATCGGCGACTTTGCCAGAGACTTTGGTGCTGCGGATGTCGATCAATGCAAGGTGGGTCTGGGTTCCACCAGATACTGCGCGCATTCCCTCTTCCTCCAAAGATGCGGCCAGAACTTGGCAGTTGGCGATCACATTTTTTGCATACTCTTGATAGGCCGGTTGGGCGCACTCTTTGAGCGCAATGGCCTTGCCAGCAACGGCTGACATGATTGGTCCGCCCTGCATTCCTGGGAAGACAGCTTTATCAATGGCTGGACCATGTTCGGCTTTGGAGAGAATCATTCCGCCGCGCGGACCGCGCAAAACCTTATGCGTTGTAAAAGAGACAACATCTGCATACGGAACAGGAGACGGAATCGCCTTGCCTGCAACGAGTCCGATGAAGTGAGCGGCATCCACCCACATGATGGATCCAACTTCATCACAGATAGCACGCACCTTCTCGAAATCGATCAAACTTGGGTATGCCGTGGCGCCCGTGCAGATCATTTTCGGCTTGTTTTTGATCGCAAGGTCGCGCAATTCGTCGTAATCGATAAGTTCGTTATCTTGGCGAACGCCATAGGAGACAATGTTGAACCATTTGCCAGAGAAGTTGACCTTGGAACCGTGCGTCAGATGGCCTCCGTGCGGGAGCGACATTGCAAGGACTGTGTCGCCAGGTTTTGTGAAGGCGGCATAGACGGCGATGTTGGCGCTGGCACCCGAGTGCGGCTGTACATTCGCGTGCTCGGCACCGAAGAGTGACTTCGCACGTTCGATGGCGAGAACTTCTGCCTTATCGACTTCCTCACAACCACCGTAGTAACGCTTGCCGGGATACCCCTCGGCATACTTATTTGAAAGCGTTGATCCCAGAGCCGCAAGCACCGCACGCGACGTGAAGTTCTCACTTGCAATGAGTTGTAGATCGGTTTGTTGGCGGTGAAGCTCAGATAGCAGCACGGCTGCAATATCTGGATCTTCTTTAGAGAGAAGGTCGAAGTCAGGGCCGTAGAAAGGGGTATCAGACATGACGTAAGCCTATTCTCTCAGGTGGAATTGGAGGAACCCGCAACGATGATCTCGGGCAGAACCTCCTGCAACATAGCAACGCTCACTGCACCTTTACGAACTACCTCTACACCTGTCTCGTTATCTGACACGACGGTGGAGGATTGTGCGGGGACCAAAATGCCCGCATCGAATATCCCAGCAAGGTCGTACTCCCTGGCCACAATATCTTTGACATCTAGAATCGGAGGCTGACCTGACAGGGCCGCACTTGCAACTGCCAGGGGACCACTCTTTCGCAGGAGTGCGAGGAGAAATTGCGCAGAGGGCACCCGCACCGATATTTGCGTCAATCTCTTGCCATCGCCTAAGTCCCATGAAAGGCCCCGTTGCGCAGAGAGTTGGAAGGAGATCTGCCCGGGCCAAAATTTCGACATAAGGGCGCGGGCATCCTGTGAAACATTACGGGTGATCCCCTCGATCACTTCTTGACCAGAAATCATTACTTGAGCTGCGACACCTAGCGCACCGCCACGCAAAACATGCATCGCTCGAACAGCATCTTGGTCAAAAGCATCCGCCACGTAGGCATAACCGTTTTCAAGAGGGGCTGCGATGATGAGGCCGGATTTGATCCACTGTAAGGCCTGATTGACATGCGTATCGAGTTCACCGCTTTGAATATCGATGATGTTGATCATCGCGAAACCCTCTGGGCACTCGTCCAACGAGGTCTGTTGTTGAGATCGTTGTGAATTCTGATATCGGTAAAGTCCGCGCGCAACGCCTCTTCAACCGTGCTCGCCTGATCCTCTCCGTGTTCCATGACGAAAATGCCTCCGTCTTTCAATAGACGCGCTGCTGCCCGGATGAATCGGCGTGGGATCTCCATCCCACCCTTACCGCCGAAGAGGGCTGGATGGGGCTCATAATTCTTCACTTCAAAGGGAAGATCTTGGTCGTTCGGAATATATGGAGGATTAGCAACTACGAGATCGGCCTTCACTCCTTGCAAAGCGTCCTCGACATCCTCTGGCACTACTCGAACGTCCACGTCGTTGGCTTCAATATTTTTCCGCAGCCACACGAGAGCCTCTGGATCATTTTCAACGGCGATCACATGGGCCAATGGAATCTGCGCGGCAATCGCAATGGCAATTGCACCTGACCCAGAACCCAAGTCGATGACACTTGTCGCTCGATCCAGTGATCTCAGATGAGGAAGAACATTTTCAACCAGCAATTCGGTTTCCGGCCTCGGAATAAGTACGCCGCGGCCCACCTGCAAAGAGAGATCGCAGAAATAAGCAACCCCGGTTATGTATTGCACGGGTTCCCCACCCAGGCGTCGAACGCAGAGCGCCTCAAATTGTTCGAATAGATCATCTGAATTCTCGAAATTCTCAAGAACTCTCTCCACTATCACCGTGTTGTGAAGTTCCATCCGGGTAATTCCAAGGACTTGAGCCAGCAGCAACTCGGCATCGATTTCGGCATATCCAGACTCGCGAAATTCGCGCTTAGCACGTTGCAATTCGCCTCTGAAATCCATACTTAACTCGTTGCGGCCAACTTGGCGGCCTTGTCAGCATCCAGCAGCGACTGGATGAGCGGATCTAGTTCTCCGCCTAAGACTGCATCCAGGTTGTTTGCTTTGTAATTCACGCGGTGATCGCTGATGCGGTTCTCGGGATAGTTGTAGGTGCGAATTCGCTCGCTTCGATCGACTGTTCTCACCTGCGACTTGCGCTCGGCCATAGCAATTTCATCGGCTGCCTCTTGGGCCGCGGCCAGCATTCGTGCCCGCAAGATGCGCAACGCGGACTCTCTGTTCTGCAATTGGCTCTTCTCGTTCTGGCAAGAGACAACAATTCCAGTAGGAATGTGGGTAATGCGCACGGCGGAGTCAGTCGTGTTAACGCTCTGACCGCCAGGACCACTTGAGCGAAAAACGTCGATGCGCAGTTCATTCATGTTGATCTCAACATCAATTTCTTCGGCTTCGGGAAGCACCAACACCCCTGCGGCAGATGTATGAATGCGACCTTGGGATTCAGTCTCTGGAACTCTTTGAACTCGGTGTACGCCACCTTCAAATTTCAGGCGAGCATATGGTGATTGACCCGGCTCTGGCACACCCTTGGACTTGATTGCAATGGATATGTCCTTGTAGCCGCCCAAATCGCTTTCGGTGGCATCGAGAATCTCAGTCTTCCATCCGTGCTTCTCTGCATAGCGCAGGTACATACGGAGCAAATCTCCCGCGAAGAGAGCTGACTCATCCCCGCCCGCTCCGGCCTTGATCTCCATAATGACATCGCGATCATCGTTGGGATCACGCGGCAGAAGTAACTCTTCCAACTTGATTGCAGCGCGATCGCACTCCTCCTGCAACGCAGGAATCTCCAATGCGAAATCAGGATCGGTCTGGGCTAATTCTCTGGCCGCAACGAGATCATCCTCGGCTGATTTCCATTGACGAAAACCTGCGACGACGGGGCCAAGTTGGGCGTAGCGACGGCCAAGCAGACGCGCTTTACCTTGGTCGTTGTGAATACTCGGATCTGCCATCTGCTTTTCAAGTTCGGCATACTCGCGCACGAGTTCGTGGGCAGAGGCAAAGCGATCGTTGCTCACCGCTGCCTCCCATCGCTCGTAAAAAGCCCTTTGAAAAATTGAGAAATAGAAAGACCGCAACCGTTACTGACGTAACGGGTGCGGTCTAATGGAAAGCTACTTAGCGCCTGCTTTTCCGAAGCGCTCTTCGAACTTCGCGACGCGTCCACCAGTGTCAAGGATGCGCTGCTTGCCGGTGTAGAAGGGGTGGCAAACTGAACACACTTCAACGTAGATGGCCCCGCTTGGAACGGTGGAGCGAGTTACGAATGTCTCTCCGCAGCCGCAGGTGACGGTGGTCTCCCCGTATGGCGGGTGAATTTCCTTCTTCATTTCTTTCCCCTTTGATAGGGCTGGGTCGCTCTTGGAAGAGTCGTGAACCAGCTCGTTACTAGCCAAGGGTAGCGCCCGCAGGCTCACCTTGGAAATCGATGGAAAATGAAGCTGTTTTTAGCCTCTCTTAGCCCTCGAGACCGTTGCCCACCGTTGTCTTCTGGATTTGCATCAAGAATTCAACGTTGGATTTGGTTCCCTTCATCTTGTCGAGAAGAAGTTCCAGGGCCTGCTGTGCATCAAGTGCATGCAGAACTCGACGTAATTTCCAGACGATGTTGAGCTCTTCGCTGCCCATAAGAATTTCTTCTTTACGTGTGCCTGATGCATCAACATCGACAGCCGGGAAGATTCTCTTATCGGCCATACGTCGGTCGAGTTTGAGCTCCATGTTGCCGGTTCCCTTGAACTCTTCGAAGATGACTTCATCCATGCGCGAGCCAGTTTCTACCAGGGCAGTTGCCAAGATGGTGAGCGATCCGCCGTCCTCAATATTTCTGGCCGCACCAAAGAACTTCTTCGGTGGATAAAGAGCAGCTGAGTCCACGCCGCCAGAGAGGATTCGACCACTTGCAGGTGCGGCGATGTTGTACGCGCGACCAAGTCGAGTAATGGAGTCAAGAAGAACGACCACATCATGTCCGAGTTCGACAAGACGCTTTGCGCGCTCGATGGCTAGTTCGGCCACAGTTGTGTGATCATCGGCAGGGCGGTCGAATGTCGAGGCAATGACCTCGCCCTTTACCGATCGCTGCATATCCGTAACTTCTTCAGGGCGCTCATCTACCAGAACAACCATCAAGTGACATTCTGGGTTGTTTGTGGTGATCGCGTTTGCAATCGCCTGCAGAACCATCGTCTTACCTGCTTTTGGCGGGGAAACAATGAGTCCGCGCTGACCCTTGCCGATTGGCGAAATCAGATCAATCACGCGAGTAGTCAGAATGTTTGGAAGGGTCTCAAGGCGCAGACGCTCTTGCGGATACAGAGGGACAAGCTTTGAGAACTCGACGCGGTTGCGCGCTTCCTCAGGTTGCATCCCGTTGATGGTGTCCAGACGCATCAAGGCGTTGAACTTCTCGCGGCGCTCCCCCTCATGTGGCGCGCGCACTTCCCCAGTTACGACATCGCCCTTGCGGAGTCCGTAGCGACGAACTTGCTGCAATGAGACGTAAACATCGTTAGGTCCCGGCAGATATCCAGCGGTTCGGATGAACGCGTAACTCTCCATGATGTCAATGAGGCCGCCAACGGGGACCAGCACGTCATCATCGGATAGCACTGGCTCGCGCTCTTCGCGGGCAGGACGTTCGCGCTCGCGACCACGCTCTCGGCCACGGTCGCGACCTCTGTCACGACCACGACGAGAATTTGAGTCCCGATCGTTATCAAAATTTCTATCAGGGCCGGTATCGGTCCCTCGTTCCTCAGCGGCAGGAGCGGCCTCGGTTTCCTCAGCGGCTTCGCGCTTCTTATTGCGGGCAGCATTGCGTTCGGCCCGACGCGTTTCGCGCTCTAGCTTGGCCGCCTCGCGGTTTGCTGCTTGTAAGTCACTAATAGCCTGCACTAGTGCGGCTTTCTTTAATTTGCCGGCGCCCTCGACTCCTAATTGATTAGCCACTTCCTGTAGTTGGGGAAGGAGCATGGAGGAAAGTTCAGGGCTGCTCGAGCGTACGGTGCCTTTTTCAGTCATTGAGCTTCATTTCAGTTATGGGAATACTCCCGTGATTATTTTTGTAGATTCTCTGAAAGTCACACGCCATAGGGCGGATCAGATGCCAAAACCATATCACCTAGTAAGCCAAGTGCCAAACTCCTCCTATTCAGGCCGAAACTACTACAGCACCTCTGGCCGAAATCCCCAAAGCCTGCAGTGAAAAGGAATCACCAGCGGCACGTTGGAGTTCTGCGACTTCGCTGGGGTCGCCCGTGTGCAATACCAAAACCGTAGGACCTGCTCCGGAGATAAAGGCCGCAACGCCTGCCGCACGTAACTTGCTTACCAATGCAAAAGATTTCGGCATTGCCTCTTGGCGATATTTTTGATGCAGAAAATCTTCGGTTGCGATAAAGAGCAAGTCCGGGCGATTGGTTAAGGCTTGCACCAAGAGGGCGGCGTGCATTGAGTTGGCAACGGCATCAGCGTGAGGAATGAGTTCAGGAAGAAGTTTGCGTGCCTTTGTTGTGGCGACAGAATTCGAAGGGATGAAGGCAAGGGTCTTAATCCGCTCATCGACGTGTATTCCCACACACCGAGCAACTTTTTCGCCGTGGCGTACTTCCTGCCATGCGATAGTTGCACCGCCATGTAATGCAGCAGCGACGTTATCTGGATGGCCCTCAAGCCGTGAGGCAATGGACAACAACGCTTCGTCATTCATCCGCTCATCACCTGAAAGAACAAGGGCTCGCGCAAGTACGAGACCCCCGACGATCGCAGCAGCAGATGATCCCAAGCCTCTGCCGTGAGGTATTACGTTGAGGGCTCTCAATGCCAGCCCACGTGGCTTTCCGCCCATGAAATGAAAACCTTCATACATTGCCTTAACAACGAGGTTCTTCTCATCGCGCCGGACACTGTCGGCACCTTCACCGGTTACATCAATGTCTAGTCCCGGGTCATCCATGATCTGTGCGACGTAACGATCTTGCAAACCGAGTGCGAGGCCGAACGCGTCAAAACCCGGCCCGATATTTGCACTCGTGGCCGGAACTTGAACCTGAATTGGTGTCGCCCGAAACGTTGGCTTTGCCATGGTTCTAACTTAAACCCAAAGCTTCCGCAGCACGCGCAGCATTCGGAGGAATGACAACCGGGTCGGCTGCGCCCTCAAGAGCCCAGTTAACGTCTTTGAGACCATGCCCAGTTACGGTAATGACAATGCGTTTTCCATGTGGAAGGCGGCCAAGGCGCTCGTACTTGATTAATCCGGCTAGGCCAGCCGCGCTGGATGGCTCCACGAAGACGCCTTCTCGTGCAGCAATTAATCGGTATGCACTGAGAATTTCCTCATCGGTAACCGAATCAATCAACCCGCCGGATTCATCACGAGCGGCAACTGCCTGCTTCCAGGAGGCGGGATTTCCGATGCGAATAGCGGTGGCAATGGTTTCCGGATTGGTGACGATCTCTCCACGCACGATCGGGGCCGAGCCTTCGGCCTGAAATCCCCACATCGCTGGCAACTTGGTGCTGATCTCATCGGCGCGGTATTCGTTGTAGCCCTTCCAATACGCCGTAATGTTTCCGGCATTTCCAACGGGCAATGCATGGATATCCGGGGCATCTCCTAAGAAATCAACGACTTCAAAACTCGCCGTCTTCTGGCCTTCAATGCGGAATGGATTAACTGAGTTCACAAGAGCAACTGGATATTTCTCCGACAATTCGCGAGCAAGGACCAAGCACTCATCAAAATTTCCGTCCACCTGTAAGAGCGTCGAACCGTGAATGATCGCCTGCGCCAACTTGCCCATTGCAATTTTGCCCTGAGGAATAAGAACCGCCGGGGTCATCCCGGCTTTAGCCGCATAAGCCGCCGCACTTGCGCTGGTATTTCCAGTGGATGCGCAGATGACTGCCTTTGCTCCATCTTGGGCGGCCTTGGATATTGCCATGGTCATTCCGCGGTCTTTGAAGGAACCCGTTGGATTTGCGCCCTCAAACTTAAGCCAGACATCGTTGTTCAACATCTTCGACAAGTGAGTCGCGTGAATCAGCGGAGTGCCGCCTTCACGCAGCGTGATGACCGGCGTCGTCGAATCCACCGGAAGCCGATCACGATATTCCTCAATTACTCCACGCCATTGGTGAACCCCTGGCCTTGTCATTGTTGAACTACTCCTTCAACTCGGATAACACTTTCAACGGTGCGGACGGTATCCATCTGCGAAAGTCTCTTAACAGTCAGTGCGAGTGCGTGTTCGCTAGCCCCGTGAGTGACGACGATTAATTCGGCATCTACACCCCGCCCGCTCTGACGGACAGTCTGGATCGAGACGTTTTCGGTGGCGAAGGCTTGTGCAACCGCGGCAAGCACGCCGGGCTTATCTGCGACATCTAGACGGATGAGATATTGCGTCTTGATTTCATCGATGGATGCGATGGTCCGATCTGCGTAATCACTTTCGCGTGGACCAAGCGCTCCGCTTGTGAGATGACGAGCAACCGCGACAACATCGCCAAGTACGGCACTTGCTGTCGGTGCCCCGCCAGCTCCGCGACCGTAAAACATAAGTTCTCCCGCGGCCTCGGCCTCAACAAAGACAGCGTTGTATGCATTGCGCACGGCAGCCAATGGGTGGGTCCTAGGAATCAATGCTGGATGAACTCGAACTGAGATCTCATCATTTGGCGTGAGTTCGGCAATTGCCAACAACTTGATCACGTGGTTCATGGACTGAGCAACTGCAACATCGGTTGCGGTAATTCCAGTAATGCCCTCGCAGTAAACATCCGCCGACGTCACTCGGGTATGAAAGGCAAGGCCAGCGAGGATGGCTGCCTTTGCTGCCGCATCTAATCCTTCGACATCTGCGGTGGGATCGGCCTCTGCATAACCGAGATTTTGCGCACCTGCTAGCGCCTCTTCAAAAGCCAGACCGTCCTCGTCCATCTTTGTCAGGATGTAGTTGGTCGTGCCGTTCACAATGCCCATGATGCGCGTCACGTGATCGCCCACCAGAGACTCGCGAAGTGGCCTAAGAATTGGAATGGCGCCAGCTACGGCGGCTTCGTAATAAAGGTCGACGCCGCGCGCATCTGCTGCGCTGTAGAGATCGGCTCCGTGAGTGGCGAGCAAGGCCTTATTGGCGGTGATGACGGGTTTCCCGTTTTCAATAGCAAGAAGAATTAATTCTCGCGCCGGCTCGATGCCGCCCATCAACTCGATGACGAGATCAATCTCAGGATTGGTGACGACCGATTTGGCATCGGCTGTAAAAAGTGACGGTTCAATTCGTTCGCGCACAAGATTGGTATCTCGCACCGCGATCTTTGTCAGCACAAGCTCGGCGCCAGAGCGAGTGGATAACTCGCTTTGGTGACGAAGCAACTGGGTTGCGACTTGTGAGCCAACTACCCCGCACCCCAAAATGCCTATCCTGATCGTCGGCATTTGTGCGCTCATAGGCTTAGTCTTTCACACATCAAGGCTGAGAAGATCGGCAAAAGTTTCGCGACGCAGGATGACTCGCGCTTTCCCATCAACAACGGCAACAACTGGCGGCCTTGGAACATGGTTGTAATTGCTAGCCATGCTTCTTCCATAAGCCCCCGTTGCGGGAACCGCAAGTAAATCCCCGGGAGCGATATCACTTGGCAACGCGATGTCGCGAATGAGGATATCCCCGGTTTCGCAATGCTTTCCGACCACTCTTGTCTGAACCAATTCGGCCGAGGAAGCCCGATCTGCAATGACAGCGGTGTATTCGGCATCGTAAAGGGAGGTACGGATGTTGTCGCTCATGCCACCGTCAACCGATACGTAATTGCGAGTGCCTTGATCCTCCAAGACAACTTCCTTTGTGGTGCCTACTTCATAGAGAGTGAGCATCGATGGCCCGACGATGGCGCGCCCGGGTTCGATGGAAACGCGCGGGATTTTCAGATCGCGAACGGAACAGGCCTCTTTCACTGCCTTGTGAAGAGCAGGAAGTACTTCGCTCGGAAGAAGCGCATCATCTTCTGGAAGGTAGGAAATCCCGTAGCCACCGCCGAGATCTAACTCCGGCAGCTCTTGGTTGAATTCATCTCGGTACCTACCAAGCAATCCAATTAAACGATCCGCCGCAATTCCAAAGGCATCCATGCTCAAGATTTGCGAACCGATATGGCTATGAAAACCGCACAATTCAATTTCGGTGTGAGAACGCGTGGCAATAGTTGCCTCCCAGGCCGCACCGCTAGCAATGGAGAAACCGAATTTCACATCTTCATGGGCAGTTGCGATTGATTCGTGCGTATGGGCCTCAATGCCAGGGGTCAGTCGAAGTAAGACTCGCTGGCGCTTTCCACGGCCCCGTGCCGCTGCGGCCACCCGCTCGATTTCAATCAAAGAGTCAACAACAATGGTTCTGACGCCATTTTCAATAGCCATTTCAATTTCAGCGACGGATTTATTGTTGCCATGTAGTTCCATTTTGCTCGGAGGAAAACCGGCCGCCAGAGCAATTGCTAATTCGCCACCGGTGCAGACATCAAGACCAATTCCAGATTGGGCGACCCAACGAGCAACCTCTACACAGATGAATGCTTTCGCAGCGTAATAAACGGTTCCGGCGTTTTCACCAAATGTATCC
>JANXZB010000023.1 GCA_025355765.1 Actinomycetes bacterium | reverse complement strand
AGGTTAGCACCCGAGGTTAGGGTTTGGAATTACTCGTTTGCTGCGCGGTTCTGGCGCAGGCGCTCAACGGCCTCATCTGCCAGCTGCTGATCGAAGACTTGATCCCGATTTGGGGCGACGGCTGAAAGGGCCTCATCTGCTAGCCGCTCTTGCTCCTCGGACCAGGCACCAGGAATCGTCAGGTCGATCACGCGCTTTGAAACCACGGCTTTTGGCGCTCCGACATAGGTTGGGAGAGGCACACTATTTGGCTGCCAGGAATTACGTAGTTCTGCTGTGCCCTTAGGCAAGATAACTACGCCACTGAGTTGGCGGTCAGCAAGGGGAACCCAGTGTTCGCGCGATTCCTTCGGTGTGAAAACTTGAGAGAGGTTTGTCGTAGATACGCCCGCGGTTGACCGATGCAACTGCGAAACTCGGCGCTGTTGCAGGCGATCAGCAACGCTCTGTCGACGAACATGCACGACATAGCCCACCAGGCCAACGACAGGAACGGCCGAATAAATAAGCGAAATTGAATTCAATGCGGTTTCAAGAACTGTCCCGAGCAAGCCGACAATTAAAAGTGCGAAAACAATGCGACGTCGCAATAGCACCTGCGCGATTTTTGATTCGCGATCTAGTTCTGTGTGTACTGGTCCCGAACTCATAGAATCCTCACCCGTCGTACTCGTAACAATTCTCATCGCACTCTTGTAGCGCTCGACAGACTTTCCAGAAACTTCGTCATGACTATGGACCCATCGGGGAACAAAATAGGCAACCCACATCCCGACAATGGAGAGATAAATAATTCCTGACGCCATGATGCTTAAAGATAGGGGCAGGACTATCAGCTTTCGGGTATTTACGTGGGCAATTTGCCCCATTTTTCTTAATTGATCAGGTTAATTAATTTTCGGATTTTCTCGGACGAAGCAGATATGGTCCCGCCATTGCCCGTCAATATGCAGGAATCGATGCTTCTCTCCCTCAAAGTGGTAGCCCGCTTTCTCGGCAACACGACGGGAGGCACCGTTCTCCGGCCGGAAGCTGATCTCAATTCTGTGAAGACCCAGTTCCCGAAATCCGTACTCGGTCATCATCATCACTGCCTTGGTAGTGATTCCCTTATTGGCCAACCGCTTATCAATCCAGTATCCGATATGGGCTCCACGAAGTGCCCCCATGACAATTCCACCTAGCGTGATCTGTCCGACCAGAGATCCTTGAAACCAAAGCGCCAAACTCAGAGAACGCTGAGCACGACCTTCACGGTTGTGGTTAGCGACCATTTGGAAAAAAGATGGCAGTTCTGGAACGCTACTTTCTCCAGGCACCGTCGGCTTGGTTGCCTCCCATGGCGCCAACCAATCGCGGTTTATCGCGCGGATTTCGTCCCATTTTCGTCGGTCGCGCAACCGTAAAGGTCGCAAAGTAAGGTCATCTGATGTGAGAACGGCCGGCCACTTTCCGTATGTCATAGCCCTACCTAAAAATATCGTCGTCGGAGAACGACAACCGTAACCTCTGCACCTGCTTCTAAGCCAACATCTGATTCAGGGACAGCAATCAGTGCATTTGCATCAGAGAGCGTCGTCATATCCTCTTGGTCGGCAAGGGCGCGGACCGAGCGACCATCTTCGGATAAGAAGGCCCGCAGGTAAGTTCGGGCACCGAGAGTCGAAGATATTGGCTTCTCCAGGCGGGCCTTCACCGATGGACGATGGATATTTGAAGATCCCAGCATCGTTCGAATCATGGGTCGAACGAATAGTTCCAGAGATATGTATGCCGAGATCGGATCACCGGGCAGGGTCACCACTGGGGTGCGATCCGGGCCGATGTAGCCGAAATTGTGTCGACCACTTGCCTCTATTGCCAGATCCACGGTGGTGATGTCACCAAGGGAGCTCAGGGCCCGGGTGATGAGGTCAAAGGATTCGTCATGGCGCTCGCCACTTACAACGACGAGATCGGCCCGGACGAGATTGTCTTCAATCGCCGATTTAAGTTGGCTCTCATTATCTGGAATCGAGAAGACACGATAACCAACCGCACCTGCTTCGCGGACCGATGCAGTGAGCAACCAGGAATTAGTCTCATACTCCTCACCGAAGGAGAGATGCTCGCCTGGCTCAACGAGATCAGGACCGGCTGAAATGACAACCACGCGCGGATGAGGTCGAGTGGGAAGGGCCTTGAGGCCAATCGATGCGGCCAATCCGATCTGAGTGGATCGGATTCGGGAGCCCGCCTTCATCACGATCCGATCTCCGACGTAGACATCCTCGGCCAGCGTCCCACCGTGGGCATCAAGGAGCGGCATCGCAAATGGCTCGAGAGGGCGACAAATGGAAAGTAAGGAGGTCAGAAACTCATCGACCCGGATTTGCTCTGACATACTCACACCATACTTGTTCTTCGATAATTTATAGGCATTTATAGGGGATATAGGTGAATACAGCAGATCAGAAGAAGGCACTGCGCGATCGATTCCGTCGAGAGCGCCGTGATCGCTACACGGCCGCCACATTCGTATATATATTGAGCGCCCCCGAGTTCAGCAAAGCCAGATGTGTGACAAGTTATATTTCTGTCGGCGATGAGCCCAGCACGCACGAAATCAATCAAGAGCTCATATCGCGGGGTGTCACCCTTCTGCTTCCTCGCGTTGCGGGAAAGGCACTTCAGTGGGTCGAATGGAATGGAGATCCGAAAAATCTCAAAGAGACTCGCAAACTGCTCGAGCCAATCGGGAAAGAACGCGATGATCTCTCTGATGTTGATGTCATGATCGTTCCTGCCCTCCACATTGACCAAGACGGATACAGAATTGGACAAGGCGGCGGATACTACGACCGCACTTTACCGAAGATGCCAGGTTGGAAAGTTGGCATCGTCTACCCCGGAGAAATCACCGGCGACTTGCTCCCTCGCGACGAGTGGGACGTGCGACTTGCGGCCGCAGCAACGCCAGATCTCATCGTGAGGTTTGCCAAGTAAGTACCAGGAATTAGCGCTTTATATTCCTTGCCATGATGATGCGTTGAATCTGATTTGTGCCCTCATAAATCTGGGTGAGTTTGGCATCTCGCATCATCCGCTCCACCGGGTAATCAGAGACGTATCCATAGCCGCCCATGATCTGAACCGCGTCAGTGGTCACCTTCATCGCAGTGTCGCTGGCAAAAGTCTTGCATGCAGCTGCGAAGAATTTCAGATCAGCATCGCCGCGATCACTCTTGGCCGCCGCAGCGTAAGTTAATTGTCTTGCTGCTTCAATGTTCATCGCCATATCTGCCAACATGAATTGGATTCCCTGAAAATCAAAAATCGGCTTGTTGAATTGATGCCGCTCGTGGGCGTAATTGCTTGCCACATCAAGGGCGCCTTGGGCTAGACCCAAGGCTTGCGCGGCAATGGTGATGCGTGTGTGATTCAAGGTCTCCATGGCAACGGCGAAACCTTCATTGACCGGACTGATCCTTCGGTCATCGGTTAGTTCGACATTGTCGAAATAGACCTCGCGCGTGGGAGAGCCCCGAAATCCCATCTTCTTCTCGTGAGCGCCGAAGGAGACTCCGGGGTCGCTCTTTTCAACGATGAAGGCAGTGATCCCAGCATCTCGTTTTTCGGGATCTGTAGAGGCCATGACGGTGTAGAAATCAGAGAAGCCCGCGTTGGAAATCCACTTCTTGCTCCCGTTGATAATCCACTTATCTCCAGATTTCACCGCTTTTGTGAGAAGGGCAGCTGCATCCGATCCGGCGTTTGATTCAGAGAGACAGTACGAGAAGCCTTTTCCTTCAGCGGCTTGGCGAAGCCATCGTTCTTTCTGTTCGTGCGAACCAGAGAGCATCAAGGGCAGAGCGCCAAGTTTGTTGACGGCCGGAATCAGCGAGGACGCACCACAGACTCGGGCCACCTCTTCAACAATGAGAACTACTGCGAGCGCATCCGCACCTTCGCCTCCGAACTCGGTTGGCACATGAGCTGATGCAAGCCCTGCACGTTGCAGTGCCTCGTACGCCTCCTGCGGAAATCTGGAATTCTCGTCAACGTCGTGGGCAAATGGTGCAATCTCCTTTAATGCGAGGGCTCGAACGCTCTCACGCAGATCCTTGTGCTCTGAAGGAAGGTCAAAGAGCGGTTCAGCTGTCACGTTCATCCCTTGCTGCCAGTTTTGCCAGATACGCGTTGTACTGGGCTAAATCATCAGGTGTCCCCATCGCAGCTGCCCGTTCGGCATTGCGATCAATTCTTCTCGCCTCGCGGGAGTCATCGCGGACCCAGAGAATGAAGGTTGCAACCAAGGCGAGCATGATCGGCACTTCACCCATAGCCCACCCTAGAGAGCCACCCAGATGTTGATCGGAGAGGAGATCCGGTGACCAGAGTCGATGAAGTTGCGCGAAGTATCCATGATCCAAAAGGGTTGTTGAAGAAATAAGCGCCACAGAGAAGAAAGCGTGTATCGCCATTGCCGCAAAAAGCAGCACGACTCTGGCCAGATACGGCACGCGCTTGGGATTCGGATCCACGCCAATGATGACGTGAAAGAAGAGCAGGCCGGACAAGATGAAATGCAGATCCATCACGAAATGCCCAGTGTGACTGAGCATCATTCCGCCGAAGAGCGGCGTCAAATAAAGGATGAAGAGGGAACCGTCAAAAATAGCCAGGGCCACAATCGGGTTCACCCAGATACTCACTAGACGCGAATGCAATGCTGTGATGAGGGTTCCGCGAACACCTCGCTCGTCAGGAGTCCTACCCTGCGGGAGTGTGCGCAGAGCCAGGGTGATCGGCGCGCTGAGAATAATGAAGATCGGCGCGACCATCCCTAAGACCATGTGCGCGACCATGTGATAGGAAAATGCAAAGTAGGCATAGACCCCGAGTCCGCCGCTAGTAGCAAACTCGATGATGACGCACCCGACGACAAAGAAGACCGTCCTGCTCACCGGCCACGTGTCGCCCTGCCGTTTCAGTATGGCAACGCCGCGGAAATACAGAGCGAGGGAGAGCGCCAAAATTCCAAGGAAGAGGGCATCGGGATTGAACGCAAGAAGTACTCGCGTGAAATTGGGGGCACCCGGCATCGGCAATCCCGCCACTGTCGTAGCCGCATCAAATTTGCTACCTAGGGCAGGTGCGGGTGGCTGATTGGTCGATAACCACGATCCCAGAGCAAGGGCGATGATCATGATCGATAGTTCAACAGTGATTAACTGAGAGAACTTTGCCCAATTCACATTCATGGTTTCGCGCGCCGAAAGATTCTTTCGATGCTGGTATCCGATGTAGATCAAGAGCAGGGTCAGCAAGACTTTGGCGATAACGATGAAGGCATAACTGGTGTGCCATGCCTCGCTGAAATTCAAGCGAGTCCACGCGTTGGCAACTCCACTGATGACGACGGCAATAACCGACCAGAGTGCTAACTGGCTAAAACGCGAAACTGCCAGGCCACGGGCTTCGGGATCAAGGATCGCCAGACCGAAGACTCCGCCAACCCAGATACAAAGGGCCATCACATGAATGATCAAAGAACCGATCGCCAGTGCGTGCGATCCACTTGATGCGGAGTGACTTTCAAAGACCGGTGCAACAATGCCAATCAAGGCCACTATCAGCAGGAAAATCGCGGCACCGTTTCGCTTTATGTTCTGAACTAAACCTGCGATCAGCAAAGCGATGATGAGTTGGAAGAACATGTACTGCCCTAACGTCACCTGAGTTACAAATGACCTCAAGGTCGTGAAATCAAGTGCCACACTGATCTGTGAACCCAGAATATTTGCCAAGGTGAAGACGATATTTGCAGCGCCGGCGACCACCCAGAGAATTGCCGACCAGAATGCCGCGCTGCGAAGTCGTAAAGACTGCGCCGAAAGTTTGCCGTGCTCGTCCTCAATTAAAAAGGAGATCGCGAGCAGAACTCCGACGACGGCGATACTTGCCGTAATTGTGACGAATTTGCTAATTGTTGTCAGGGCGTTCACAAACGGTCCCGAGCTAGGAAGGGACGCAGCGAGCAGGATCATTTCTTCTTAATGAGCTTCCATGCGTAGTAGACAAGGAAGAGGAAAACTGCGCCAACGGCAAAGATCAATCCGATAATTAAGACGGGCACACCTACTCCAGTACTCGCTGGGGTTTCCGATGTAGTCGGGGACGGAGTGATCACAGTTGGTGACGCCGAGGAAATCACGCTTGGAGCATTGAAGGTAAATGTGAATGAGCCCTGCAAAGGCACATCGTTGTTGGTCAGCAGCGAGTAAGACACTGTGTAGAGACCCGTGACCTTCATCAGTTTCAAGCCCGCCACGATCGTGGTGGCGTTGACCGTCAGAGTGCCGTCATCAACCCTGGCACCTTGCGGATCAGTAACGGTCACCGTATTGCCCGTATCCATCACGACATCCTGAGTATTCAAGGTGATCGAGCTAGGCGTGGAATTCACTGTAGATCCGGCGACGGGTGAGGTACTGACTAGGGAATTCGCGCTGGCCGGGCCCACCATCAAGGCGGTGGCCATAAATGCCAGCATTGCACCGGCAAGAACCTTCTTCATCTTCATGAGTCCCCTCTCAATGCATCGCACAATTCGCCTCTATCGTCTCACTTCTTTAGACTTCGTTCTACCGCCCCGCGCGGGGAGGACGCTTATAAGGAAGGAAGGACGCTAAATGCCCACATATCAATACGCATGCAGCTCCTGCCAACATGAATTTGAGGTATTTCAAGCCTTTAGCGATTCGTCGTTGACGCACTGTCCCGAATGCAATGGGAAATTGAACAAGGTTTACTCCGCCGTTGGGGTCGTCTTCAAGGGATCGGGTTTTTACAAAACCGATTCAAAAAGCGAATCCAGACCCGCCAGCACTGCTTCAAAAGAGAGCAGCAGTTCCAAAGAGAAGGTAAGTAAGCCAACTACAGAGAGCACGCCAACGGTTAAATCAGCCGACTAAATGATTAGTCGTGGTGTGGTGGCTTGTCGGATTTGATTTCTTCTTCCCGAAGATTCTTCTCGTTTTCGTCATCGCGCGGATCGCGCTCATCTGCCGTTGTCTTTGGCCAAATCTCGCTCATCATTTACCAATCCCCAACGAGAGTTCTAGCCCGTCTAGAACGGATTCAAACGAAGCCGCCGGAAGATGGCCCTCCACGATTAACGCAGTTGCACCATGAACAGTGGACCACGAAAGAATTTCTCCGTAAGGCCGGATGGTCTTCTTGATATCTCCACTTGCTTGCAAGTCATCCAGGCATGAACAGAGAAGATTCCATGCCCGGCTTTCTTGGCGTTTGATCTGTGCCTCGGCGAAATCTATGGAGCAAAATCCGCCGAACATCAATCGAAATAGATTCGCCTCGCTACTTGCCCAATCGAAGTATGCCCGACCCAGTGCTCGAAAACGTGCCCGCGCGGCCTTGGCGCTCTTGCCCGGAAATTGAGAGAGAGCGGCTTCCTGCAAATCGGCAAGTCGTTCGAAGAGTTCCTGGCCCACCCCTGAAATAAGCGAATCCTTATCCGGGTAGTAGTGGTAGGCAGCGCTGGGACTCACGCCAACCTCTGCCGCGACCGCCCGCAAAGAGAGGTGCTCTGCCCCGTTGGCGCGCACCATCTGCGTTGCGGCAGCAATAAGCGCGGCTTGGAGGTTGCCGTGGTGATACGTACCACGGGGTTTAAGCAATGACATAGCCGAATCATCTCGCCAATCTTGACAATGTTCAATTCCCCCGAGAATAATCTGCACATCGTTCAGATTTGGAGATCTACGTGTTTAACGCAATCGCCCACGCGGTAGTTCGTCACCGCAAATCAACCTTGATTATCTTCCTCCTCGTGGTCTTTGCAGCCGGGGGGGTCGGATCACTGGCCTTTAGCAAACTCGACAGCGGCGGATACTCAGATCCCAAGAGCGAATCGGCGCGGGCAGCCAATTATCTCACCGCTCACTTCCACGTGAAAGATCCCGGCATTGTCTTGGTTGTTGATTCGGGCTCGAGCAAAGTGAGCGATCCAAGCGTGGCCGCCTCCGCTTCGCGACTCGAGTCGCAAGTCGCAGCGGTTCCAGGCGTGGCTCGCACTCTCTCATACTGGTCCACCGGTGGCCTCCCATCGCTTGTCTCCCGCGATGGGAAAGCTGCCTACGTATTTGTCTACACAAAGAACACCGAGTTTGGCTCAATCAGCGATATCGGCAAAGTCATTCAGAGCAAGTTCGACGGAAAGTTTGAGTCCTTACACGTGTACGCGACAGGGGCGGGGGTTATCGCACATGCGATCAACAGCAAGATCTCCAAGGATCTGGCGCTGGCTGAAACCATTTCCATTCCGCTGACTTTCGTCTTATTGGCATTCGTCTTTGGTGCCTTGGTGGCATCGGCAATGCCGCTGGTTGTTGGAGTCAGCGCGATTCTCGGTGCGTTCTTCCTCATCTATATCTTCACCCTCTTTACCAACGTCAGCATTTTCGCGCTCAACTTGATCACGGGCTTGGGCCTGGGTCTTGGTATCGACTACGCACTCTTGATAGTCAATCGCTTCCGCGAGGAACTCCATTCGGGCAAGGATGTGGAAGAGGCCGTTTTCACCACGGTGACAACCGCAGGAAAAACGGTTTTCTATTCGGGCCTTTCGGTCTTCGTGACAATTAGCGCGATGATGTTTTTCCCTTTGAGCTTCTTGAAATCATTTGGCTACGCCGGTGTATCCGTTGTGGCCCTGGCTGTTGCGGGGGCGTTGATCCCCTTGCCTGCAATCTTGGCAATCCTCGGGCATCGTGTTGATAAAGGAATCGTTCGAAAGAGCGCGATAGTGCCAAGGGGTGAAGGCCGATGGGCTGCGACAGCGCGTTTCGTCATGCGTCGGCCCGTGCCCGTAGTGCTTGTTTCCTTGATTATCTTGGGAATTTTCGCCGCGCCAATAGCGAACGTGTCCTTTGGCCAAGTGGACTCTCGCGTACTACCGAAGGCAGATAAAGCGGCGATTGCCTCGCAACTCATTGTGGACCGCTTCCCCGGCCAAGAAGGAAGCCCCATTGAAATCATCATTCCGGGCGGAGTAAGCAAGGCCGCAGAAGTCAGCGCATATTCGGCGAAGATTGCCGCAGTCCCCGGAATCGTTCACATGAACCCGCCCCAAACGCAAGGCAATGACCTGCGTCTGTCTGCCGTTCAATCAATGCCGTCGAGATCCACTCAAGCAGAAGTGCTCATCCATGCCATGCGAGCAATTCCATCTCCATCAGGGACTCTCATAGGAGGGGCGGCGGCAGATTTCACTGATACTCAAGATGGAATCGCACACACCCTCCCCTGGGCCTTAGGTTGGATCGCACTGAGCGTCCTGGTTCTGATTTTTATATTTACAGGTTCAATCATCTTGCCGATCAAGGCCGTATTGCTCAACGTGCTTTCCCTGGTTGCAACTATCGGTGTACTGACGTGGATATTTGTTGACGGACATATGAAATGGCTCGTTGGTGATTTCACAACGACGGG
>JANXZB010000013.1 GCA_025355765.1 Actinomycetes bacterium | reverse complement strand
CACAATTCCTGACAATTTGGGCGGATGGCATGTTGTTCAAATCAAGCAAGGCGATGTGGTTGAAGCCCAAGTGCCTTTCTACGTGAAGGCAAGCATCTTCCAATACAAAGATAGCAAGGGCAAAGTTCTCAGCGATGGCATTGCCAAGGCTGACACTTCTCCACTTCCTGAACTTCGCGATGGCTCTGGAGTTCCAAAGACTACGTTCAAGGTCGGTGAGGAATTCACGATCGCGATGAAGGGCGTCGGTTGGACTCAGCTAGATAACACTCTGGCCGTAACTTACGACAATAGCTTCATTGGATACGGTTGCGGATTCAACTCCAACGGGTACATGGTCGTGCACTTGATTGCTACCGGTGCCCCCGGAACGCACATCATCGATCTACATCCAGTGCTGTACACATTCCAGCCATCATTTGCCAGCACGCCATATGGCGGTGGCCTCCCAGTGCTCTCCAACAACACTGACCTTCCAGGGTTAGCACTTGGCTACCAACCACCAGCAGTTCACTTCGCAATTACAATTACGAAAGATGGAACAGCGGAATCGACTAAGAAGAAGTAAACCGAACTACTAACTAAGGCTTCGCTCCTCAAGGGGCGAGGCCTTAGTTCTTGCCATTTTCGCGATGGATTCAGGGAGCCACCAATTCCAGCGGCCGAGCAGCACCATTGCACTGGGCAGGAGCAGTCCCCGTATCAAGGTTGCGTCAATGAGAACGCCGCAGGCTAACCCGACACCGAGCTGCTGAAGCCCTGGAATACGGCCAAAGACCAGCCCCGAAAGTGCGCTTATCAAGATGATCGCCGCCGCTGTTACAACCCCACCAGTATGCGCAAGACCCTCAGTGATTGCTTCTTCATTTGTCGCGCCACGGTCCTTGGCCTCTCTCATTCTGGAAACTATGAAGACTTCGTAGTCCATAGATAATCCGAAGAGAACCGCGAAAAGAAATATAAGAACCCATGCTTCGATTTGGTCGAGGTGATAGGTGCCAAGGATTGAGGATCCGAATTTAAATCTAAATACCAACACCATCGACCCATATGCGATTCCTATGGAGATTAAATCCATCAAAATGGCCTTTAGCGGCAAAATGATAGATCGGAACGCTCGAACGAGTATGAGATAGGCAAAGAGCAGGGCCAGAAAGACGATGGGAGGAAAGGAGTCAAGGATGTTCCGGAGCAGGTCTGTGCCTTGGGGCGGAACCCCGCCAACATAGAATTTTGTTCCATTTGGAAATTCGGTTTGCTTGAGGTATTTGTTTCGCAGTTCTAGGACAAGTTGTTGCGAAACTGGCGCTCCAAAGATATGTCGCCCGATTACGAACATCCGTAGGTAGCGCCCGGAAGCATCCACATAGGGAGGTTTCACACCCGTGGCAACCACGAACACTTCGCTGTTCTTGAGAATGCTCGTAGCAAGATCGGTTCTTGCCTTATTAATCTCCGGATTCGCCGCGAAATCTGTTTGGCCCAGATCAATGATTATCTGGCTCGGGGTAATGATTCCCGGGCCAACTCGGTCGGTAACCATGGCGAGCGCCCGTGAGGACTCGAGATTGGCAGGGATTGAGGTCAGGGCGCTAGGAGTCACTTGAAGCCATAAGACCGAACTAGCCATGATTGCCAAAGTGAGAATAGAGAATAGAAAGACTGATTTAGGTCGACGAATGACGATTTGAGAGGCTCTGGCGAAGAAGCCTGTCATGAGGTCTTTCCTGGCTAAGAGACCAGAAAAGCCCTTCGGAGTTACACCGCCACGGCCGAGATAGGAAAGCAGCGCCGGTTGGAGAGTCAACGTGGCAATCACAGAGATCACTGGAACAAGAAGTCCAGCCGCGCCAAGTGAGCGAACAAAGGGGATCGGGACTAAAAATAAGGTTGCCAGGCCAATGGAAACTACTAGCCCCGAGAGAATCACGGTTCGTCCCGCAGTTTGCATAGTCTTGGCTATTGCCTCATCGACTGACCCGTCGGGAATATCCAAGATTTCTCGCCTGAATCGGTGAACGATTAAGAGCG
>JANXZB010000006.1 GCA_025355765.1 Actinomycetes bacterium | reverse complement strand
GATGACGTCGCAAAGGATCCGCGCATCGACGCCCTTCGCGAGAAGATCAGCTGCGTGGAAGATACTGCATTTACGGCCGACTACCACGACCCTGATAAGCGCTCGATCGCCAATGCCTTGACGGTCGAATTTTCCGACGGCACCAAGTTGGACGAGGTTGTTGTGGAATATCCGATCGGCCATGCGCGCCGCCGAACCGAAGGCATCCCGCGCTTGATTGAGAAGTACAAGACGAATTTGGCCCGAGTATTTCCAAAGGGTCAGCAAGAGGAGATCTTGCGCCTTTGTCTGGATCGTTCAAAGTTGGAGAGCACCTCAGTCAACGAATTCATGGATCTTTTCGTAAAGGGCGATTAAAGCCTCAAATGTCACCGAACTCGGGTTGAATGGGGGCGTGAACAAGGGCCAGTCAGAATTAGTTGGGGCTCTAGTTCGCCGCCCAATTGCCCAAAAGACTTTCTCGTTCTCCGCGGACCAACAGCGCGTAATCAATCACCGGGGATCATCCCTGGTGGTTCTGGGCGGACCAGGCACGGGCAAGACGACCCTGATTGTCCATGCCGCACTTTCGCGGATAACTGAAGGACAAGATCCCAACTCCATCTTGATGCTGACGTACGGCCGCGAACGCGCCTCGGAGCTTCGAGACGCTGTGGCATTGCAGACCACGGCCATCATGGACGAGCCAATCGCCCGTACCTTCCATTCCCTTGCCTTCTCGATTTTGAAGATGAAGGGCCAAGGGCAAACATCTGACCCGATCCTCATGTCAGGGCCCGAACAAGAGTTCTTCATCCGTGATTTGCTCGATGGAGATGTAGACCTCGGTAAGAACTACTGGCCGGCTGATTTAGAAAAAGCGCTTACGACCCATGGCTTCGTAGGTGAACTCCGAGATTTAATATTGCGCGCTTCCGAGCGCAATCTCTCGCCAGATCAATTGCGAGAACTCGGGCGTGAATACGGCGAAAAGTACTGGGAGAGTGCGGCCATATTCTGGCGACAGTATTTAGATGTAATGGACTTGCAGGCCGATTCTGCGGGGGACTCGAAGCGGCGCATTGACCCAAGCCAAATTGTCATCGAGGCCTACCACCACCTCAAAGAGAATCCCTCTATCGCGAGTGACCTGCGTGCTCGCTTTACCTCGATTCTTGTCGATGAATTTCAAGAGAGCGACCCCGCTCAAAGAAAGTTACTTCGCGAACTTGCCGGCAACGACATCGTGATCTGCGCAGATGGGGATAGTGCCATTGGAAGATTCCGAGGCGCCGACCCAGACCAACTTGATGGCGAACTCGAACATTTTCGCAATCGCGGCAGTCAGGTTGTTCTACACGAGAACTTTCGCAGCATCCCTGGAGTATTTGAAGTTGGCCGCGCAGTGGCTGGCGAATTTCGCGGATCGGCTCCGCAACGCGATCGTATGTGTTCGGTTTTGCCAGAAGAAACGGATCATGATCCGGTAGTAGTTGGTCGTTTTCGATCCTTAAGCGAGGAAGCCCAGTTCATTGCCTATCAATTCCGCCACGCTCATCTGATCGAGAACGTGCCGTGGAATCAGATGGCTGTCATCTTGCGCACCCCAGGATCGCATGCTTCGGCACTTCGACGGGCATTCTCTCAAACAGGAATACCTGTCGCCTCCGATATCGAGCCATTGTCAAAAAGCCCAGCAATTGCACCGTTTTTGCTCTTGGCCCAGATTGCCCTTGGCCAGAGACAACTCACCACAGATACGTGCGAGCGGTTGTTGCTCAGCGAATTTGGAGGGGCCGACTCGGTCTCACTCAGGCGGATCCGACGTGCGCTGATTGCAGCACGCGGCGAAGATGACTCACGCGCAGGTGCCGAACTCCTCATCGCTGCTATCGACAAAGGTGAGATCTATATTGAAGGTGCTCTGCCACTACAACGGGTTCATGATCTTCTGGCACGCGCTAGAAAAATATTGCGAAGTCGCAATACTCAAGGCGAGGATCTGCTCTGGGAGATCTGGAAAAACGCGAGCGACAGCAGCGGCTCGCTTATAAGTAATGCATGGAGAACCCAAGCCCTTCGCGGCGGGATGCGCGCCGCCGCTGCCGACCGAGATCTTGATGCGATGATGCAGCTTTTCGAAGCAGCTAGACGATTTGCTGAACGGTTCCCCCATTCAAAGGCAGATAGTTTTATCCGCCAGATCAGCCAAGAGAATATTCTTGGCGATGTCATCACCGCCCAAGGTCAACGCCCCGATGTCGTCGAGATTCTCACCGTGCACGCGGCCAAGGGTCGCGAATGGGAGATCGTGGCAATTGCTGGCTTGCAAGAAGGAATCTGGCCCAACTTAAGACAACGTGGCTCACTCCTTGGGAGCGAGAGACTGGTAGATCGCCTGCGCCATGGCGCTTTGCCACGGAAAGAATTGGAAGCCGTCTGTGCCAGCGGCCTTGTCGAGGACGAACGACGTCTGCTTCATGTGGCGGCAAGTCGAGCAACTTCCCAACTCATTGTCACTGCGATTCAAAAGGATGATGAGGAACCTTCTAGTTACTTCGAGGAAATTGCCTCGCAAATAGCGGGCGATGATGATTCCACCGCCACTCGAGTTCCTAGACCTATTACCCCCGCTGCCCTTGCCGCGGCTCTGCGCAACGAACTCAATGGTGAGAGGGCCCACGTCGCAGCCTCTCTTCTCAAACGGATGGGGACAGAAGGTCTTTCTTCCGCAGACGTTGATTCATGGGCGGGAGTACTCCCAATAAGTAGTACTGCACCTGTTGTTTCGCCAGATTCACTGGTGTCGGTATCACCCAGCAGTGCCGAAGGCTTCTCCGATTGCGGAGTGAAATGGTTCCTCGAACGCAGCGGCGGCACAAATGGCGACAGCACGGCGCAAGTCCTGGGATCGGCGATTCACGCATTTGCTGCCTTGATGGAGGAGGATCCATCACTTACTCAAGAAGATCTGGTAGCCAAGCTTCGAGAGTCTTGGAAATTGATCGATCCCAATAATGGTTGGGTGAGCGCGGCCCAACTCACGCGAGCCGTCACGATGATCGAGAAGTTTGCCACCTACCACACGGCCTCGCTGGAGGAGAGAAGGATCGTCGGCGTGGAAGCAGAATTTGAAGTCACTGTCGGACGCGCAAAAATCCGAGGTAGCGTGGATCGTTTGGAAGTCACGGCGGATGGCCAACTCTTCATCGTCGACTTCAAGACTGGTGCAAACGCCATAACCAAAAACGAGGCGATCACAAATCTGCAGATGCAGGCTTATCAGCTTGCGGTGATCGAAGGTGGATTCAAGGAGATACACGAAAGTCGCGCCAGTGCCGGCGCCGAACTCGTCTATCTCGGATCCAAAACTATTGACGCCACTACACGTCGCCAACCGCCAGTTGAGGCAGATGAAATCCGAGACCAAATAGTGGAGATCGCAGAGGGCATGAGCGGCAGTGAATTCTTGGCATCCATCAACAAGCGATGCAATCAGTGCGATGTCAGAAACGCCTGCCCGATCCAGGCTGAGGGTCGGACGGTGATCGAATGAGCCCAATTATCAAATACTCTCCATTTGATATTGCCCACGCTCTGGCAAGTATCGATGGCAAGGTGCGCGTTCCAACCCCCGAGCAAGCACTGATCATTTCAGCTCCCCTCGAACCAGCGGTGGTCATCGCAGGTGCGGGTTCTGGTAAGACCGAGACGATGAGTGCGCGAGTTCTCTATCTCGTAGCAAACGGCTTTGTTCGACCAGATGAGATTTTGGGCCTGACCTTCACTCGCAAAGCCGCCGGCGAGCTCGGAATTCGCATCAGATCGCGTTTACGGGTGCTACGACAAGCCGGTCTGGTGCCGAAAAACATAGCAATTGACGCTGCGGTCATGACTTATCACTCCTACGCTGGGCGCCTTCTCGGAGAGCACGCAATTCGTTACGGAATCGATGCAAGCGATGAACCACTAGGTGACGCCGCGATCTGGCAGATGGCCTCCGACCTCGTGACGAATTGGGATGACGATGCATTCACTTCAGAGAGCGCAGTGAGTACCGTCATCAGCGACGTGATTGGGTTGACAAGATTGGTGCTCGAGCATCAGTGCTCACCTGATGACATACGCGAGGAATCCTTAAAGATTCTTACGCACATTGAAGCCATGGGATCAAAGTCCAACGAAACAGTTCGCAAGGTGGTGACGGTCCTCAATCAACGTCTGGCGATACTTCCGATGGTCGACCAATTCATTGCAGCCAGACGCGAAGATGGTCTCCTCTCCTTCGATGACCAGATGTCCCTGGCCGCTGACATCGCTAATGAATTTCCTGACGTGGCTGAGATAGAGCGTTCTCGCTATCGCGTCGTTCTGCTTGATGAATACCAAGACACCTCTCAATCTCAAGTCCGCATGCTCTCGGCGCTGTTCGGCAATTCTCACCCCGTGATGGCAGTGGGTGATCCTTGCCAGGCCATTTACACGTGGCGCGGTGCATCAGCTGGGACGATCGGTGCGTTCGCTAAGCATTTTCCTAAGGGAGCCGGGCAGAACGGCGCAAAGCAATATTCCCTTTCGACGACATTCCGAAACGATGAAGTCATCCTCAATCTGGCAAATAGTGTCTCGGGCCAGATTCGTGAGAACTCAGTTGTCGAGGTTGCGCCATTGGTGGCACGTGAGGGAGCAGGCGAAGGCGAACTTGCCTGTGGAATTTTCGAAACGATGGAAGCAGAAGCAAACGCAATTGCAGAGTATTTCTCTCGTCTCTGGTTTGACCCTGCTCGGATTGCTCGTGATGAAAACGACCGTTCATCATTTGCGGTCTTAGTCCGTAAGCGTTCGCAGATCCCAGACATTGAATTGGCCCTGCGTGAGGCGAATATCCCGGTTGAAGTTTTGGGAGTTGGCGGTCTCATCCATGTTGCTGAGGTTGCAGATGTCATCAGCCTGCTCCACGTAGTTAGCGACCCAGAGGCTGGTGCCTCACTCATGCGACACCTGACCGGACCTCGGGTCAATCTCGGTGCGGCAGATATCGCTGCTTTAGGCCGTTTTTCCCGCACTCGAGCCGAGGAATCTCAGATGACCTCGAAGGGCCTCATCGCCAAAATCGCCGCGGGCAACCCTCTTCGCGAAGAAGCCGACGACCAGTTTCTGGGGAGTTTGATTGACGCTCTTGATGAAATAAATACTGCCGAAGAGAAAAACTTCTCCGCCGTGGGATTTTCTCGCCTCAAGAATTTTGCCGAGGATTTGCGCCGTCTACGCTCACGTGCGGGCGGGCCACTCACGGACTTGATATCGGAGATTGAGAATTACCTCAGTCTGGATGTTGAGGTGATGTTACGAGATGGGACGCAGAACGGTCGGCGCCATCTTGATCGTTTTATGGATGAGGCTGCAAAGTTTGCACGCACCGGTGGCACAGTCACAGATTTTCTTACGTGGTTAGACGTTGCAGTTGCCGAAGAAGGCGGGCTTAAGTCTGGCGCACCTGAAGTGCGGCGAGATGTGGTTCAGATACTGACGATTCATAATGCAAAAGGGGCCGAGTGGGACGTTGTCTCGATTCCCGGTCTTGCTGAGGGAACATTTCCTGGGAAGGGACACGAGAGCGATAATTGGCTTACCAACGAGAAACATATTCCCTTCCAATTACGCGGAGACGCTCACGAACTCCCGACCATCGATATTTCACAGTGCACCTCCAACACCGAAGTGCGAAAAGAGCTCGAGAAATTCTCTGAAAGTTGCAAACTTCTTAAATATGGCGAGGAAATTCGCCTGGCATATGTTGCGATCACGCGAGCACGGACTCACTTGATCGCAACGACCTCACGCTGGCGTGACGCCACCAAGGCTGTCGAGCCAAGTGAGATCTTCGAGTACGTATCTCTGGCGGTTGCACACCATGGCGGAATAGTTCTGGCCAATGCTGCCCAGCCTGAGGATGGTGCGACAAATCCTGCTACTGAAAATCCTTTGACAGGTGTATGGCCGCGCGATCCGCTCGGTGCTAGGCGCGCCGCCTTCGATGCCGGCATTGAATTGGTCCGTGCGGCTCCTGAACATTGGCTCACCCCAGAGGGTGATGAAGAAGTTCAATCGTGGATCCGAGAATCTGGCGCACTGATCGCCGAACTGCACAGAGGCAGAACCATGCCCCAGGTCTTCCTTCCTCCGCGCCTATCAGTCTCGACCCTGGTCGCACTGCGCGAAAACCCCCAAGAATTGGCCCTTTCTATCCGCCGGCCAATGCCCAGATCCCAAGATGAGTACTCGCGCCGCGGCACCGTTTTCCATTTGTGGATTGAGAAGCACTTCGGTCAAGGAACGCTCTTTGATGACGATGATCTCGAACCAGTTGATCCGCTTGAAGAGGATCAGACTTTGGAGAAGCTCAAAGCGAGTTGGCTGATGAGTGAGTGGGCAGAACTTCAACCCTTTGCCGTCGAGGTTCCCTTTGAGACAGTTGTATCCGGTGTTCTGCTTCGTGGCCGTATCGATGCCGTCTACAAGATCGGTGACCGATTCGAAGTTGTGGATTGGAAGACGGGGTCAAAGAAATTAGGTGAGTCAGCGGCAATTCAGTTGGCGGTCTATCGACTGGCCTGGGCCAAACTCAACGGTATCGAACTTTCTCACGTAAGCGCCGCCTTCCACTATGTCCCAACGGGGGTCACAGACAGGCGTGCCGATTTGCTGGATGAGGCCGGCCTTATCGCTCTGCTCGAGGCTTACTGAACCAGTTCCACAACGATGGGAAGATGATCGCTAATACCCGATGGGGCAATATCAATGTCGAGAACATCTTCGGAGGCGACCTTCTGTGAGAGCACGTAATCGATCTGCACCTTGGGTGACCAACTAGGGAATGTGCGTTTATTGGCCATTGAATTCCAGTTGACGCCCCGAACTAGTTCGCTGAAGCGAATGTTGAAATCGCCCATGATGATGATTTTGTTCTTATCAGTTACCGGAAGGTGTCGTGCCCAACGCTTTACTTGCAGCAATTGCAGAAAGTTGAAGAAGGGAACAAAGGAAAGATGGGTGTTGATCACAAGCCAGCCGTTCTCCAATATTGCGGCAATCGCTGAGCGAGGATGGTCGTGAACATAGACGCGTTTGATTTTCCCCTCCCTTGGCAATTTCATGAAGATGCCGATGGGTGCGACGTTGAGTTCTAATCGGTGCCACGATACGACGCGAATTTTAGAAATCAGTCCGATCCCGTACGCAGGGACGCCCGCATCCTTTTCCGTTACAACGCGGAGGTCGCTCGCATTAGGGGCTCGCCAATCCTCATCGGGGGAGCCGATAACCGATGGTGCAAATGCCCAGTGCGGGGTGCCCATGAGATGGGCAATCTGGGCCACCTGATTCACATCACCTGATCTGGGTAGCAAGTAATCGACTTCCTGCAGGCCCAAGATGTCGGTTCCAAGGGCGGCAACCGCGCTCGAAAGGCTCATGGAAGTCTCTTCTGTGAGCGGGGTGGGCAGGCCATGAAGGAAATTCCATGAGGTGAGGCGCATGGGCCCATGCTAGTAGTGTCGCCCATCATGAGTGGGACAGAGAATAAAGGGCGGTTGCAGAACCTGGTTCTGGCTCGAAGCCTCATTGACCGAGCTGGTCATCTCCGCACCGATCCCACGAAGATTGATGAACTCTGGGGCCAAGCGAAAATACTTTTTCTCGTAAAAGATCGTCTCCACGCCACAGATTCGGATTTGAGCTTTCACCAAGCCGAAGACATCTTTGGGCAAGGGGAGCGATATTTTCTTGGGCTTAACAGCGATAGCGGACAGAGTTACTTCGCTTGGCATACCGATGATGAGGTAATACCTGAAGAAGAGTTGCGGACGCTTCGTCAGATCGGTGCAGAACTCAGCGATGAAGAGGCGGGCCTGGCAGGTCATGCCATCGCACTTTCCCATTGGCACAGTTCGCATCCACGTTGTGCACGATGTGGCGCACCGACGAAATCCGATCTGGGTGGCTCGGTACGGATATGTGAAAGTGATGGAAGCCAGCATCATCCCCGCACTGATCCTGCCGTAATCGTCTTAGTCAAAGATGAAGATAATCGCCTGCTTTTGGGACGACAGCACTCATGGGCACCGGGCCGCTTCTCTAATTTCGCGGGATTTGTGGAACCTGGCGAATCCTTTGAACAGTGCGTCGTTCGCGAAGTCGAAGAAGAGTCAGGGTTAGTTGTTCACGGCGTCCACTACTTGGGTTCGCAGCCATGGCCCTTTCCGGCATCGATCATGATTGCTTATGAGGCAACAACTTCCGATGTTTCGAGCGCGCGCCCTGACGGTGAAGAGATCGTTGAAATCATGTGGTTCACGCGCGAGAGCATGAAGGCGGCTGTACATTCAGGAGAGATCTCCCTGCCGCCTCGCATCAGCGTTTCACGGCGGATGATTGAGTATTGGTACGGAGAAGGCGCAATAGAGGATCTTGGGGCTAACAGTTGGACGCGCTGAACTCCCTTCCTGAAGTAAATGAGATCAGGGCAGAGGAAATTTTGGCAGCCCTGGATGATGAACAGAGGCAAGTGGCGCTGGCTACGCGCGGACCCGTCTGCGTTATTGCAGGTGCGGGCACCGGCAAGACGCGCGCAATCACACACCGTATCGCCTACGCCGCGGCAATTGGCGTGATGAATCCTCAGAAGGTGCTTGCCCTTACATTTACCGCGCGGGCAGCGGGGGAGATGCGCGCTCGCCTTCGATTGCTGGGCGTTCCAAGTGTTGCCGCTCGAACAATCCACTCTGCCGCCCTCAAACAACTGATTTTCTTCTGGCCCACCGTTTTCGGTGGTCGAACCCCTGATCTTCTGACGACAAAGTCCGCCTACGTAAAAGAGGCAATTGCGCGGGCCGGACTTGCCAACAATCTCGGGACATCATCGAGAGATCTCTTGCGAGAGATCTCGACAGAAATTGAATGGGCAAAGGTTTCCCAAATTGCGCCAGAGAATTACATGGAGGAATCCAAAGATCGGGCAGAGCGAAACCGGATCAACCCCGGTCAGATCGCACAGGTCTATGAGGCCTACGAAAGTTTGAAGCGGCAGGAACGAACTATTGATTTCGAAGATGTGTTGCTACTTACGACAGCGATGATTGAGGAAGAACGCGAGGTTCGCGAGCGAGTACAGGATCAGTACCGTCATTTCACGATCGACGAGTACCAGGATGTTTCCCCCCTGCAGCAACGTCTGATCAATGCATGGCTGGGTAATCGTGAAGAGATCTGCGTCGTCGGTGATCCCGCGCAGACCATTTACTCCTTCGCGGGTGCTACGCCAGTTTTTCTCAACACCTTTACGCGCAGATTTCCAGAGGCTCCCGTTATCCGACTGACTTCGGGCTATCGATCAACTCCGGAGATCATTTACATGGCCAATACGGTGTTACGCAGTGCACTGATGGGGCACGAAATCACCTCGGTTAACGAACACGGCTCGCATCCACTTGTGACTGAATACCGGGATGAATCCAAGGAGGTTGCCGGCGTGGTCCAAGACATCATCAAGCTGACTTCCTCAGGTGTTGCAGCTCAAGACATCGCAGTCCTGGCCCGCACCAATTCCCAACTCAATGCCCTCGAGAGAGCGTGCATTTCGGCGCAGATTCCATATCAAGTTCGAAACAACGAGCGCTTCTTTGAGCGAAGCGATGTCCGCGATTTCCTCAAAGGCGTTCGACAAGCTTCGGTGATACCCACTCACGATCTCTCGTGGTTGGAGGAGTTGGGCACCATCGCTCAGCCCTTTGTTACGACCGCCAGCACCGACGGCATCACCGCTCTTCTTCATTTGGCCCGCGAACTCGATGCGGACGCGGCCTTCTCGCCAAAAACCTTGCGCAATTACCTGCGTGAATTGGAAGAGCGTGCGGAGCAGAACAACCCTCCCGTCATGCCAGTAACCACTTTGGCGACATTGCACGCGGCAAAAGGGCTGGAATGGGATCAAGTCTTTCTCGTGGGCGTAAATGAGGGAGTACTCCCCACCCACGAAAACGCGGTGGAAGAGGAGCGACGTCTTTTCTACGTAGGAATTACCCGCGCGAAGAGCCATTTATCGCTGAGTTATCGCGGTAACCCCAGCAGATTCCTGCGTGAGGCCGGGTTACTGGGCAGTTAGCCAATTAATTCATTTGCGCGAAAGTGTGTCTTTGCCTTAGTCTTCCCACACAGCAATTTTATTCGAGCAGTGAGGAGCGCGACATGTCGTTGTTTATGCAACCTAAATTTGTAGCGTTTTTCGCTGCTAATACGTTCATTTCTGCCCATGCTCACGCCAATACAGCCACCAAGAATGGTGCCTCAAAGCGCACAGCTTGGTATCCAGCATTTGCGGATCAAGGCACTTGGAGTCAGATCGGATAACACCGAGAAGGACCCCAAGGGCCACGAATCCACAAAGGATTCGGGCCCTTTTTCTTTTCCCGCTAGTACAACTCAATAGAAAAACCACAACGACAAGACCAGAGATGACGACTGGGTGACCAGTAGAGATGAGGTGAGAACCATGACTGTTCTCTTTAGCGAATTACTTGTTCCAGGCTGGGCGCAGAATGGAATCAAGATTGGGCTAGATGCCGTAACAGGCTCGTACGGCTCAGATGTCGCCTTCACCTTGCCCTGCCACAACTCTGATCCTGACCTCTTCTTCTCCGATCTCATAGAGGATATTGCGGCCGCGAAGTCACTCTGTGGTGCTTGCCCCGTCCGTTCTCAATGCTTGGATGCGGCTCTCTCTCGCGAGGAGCCATGCGGAGTATGGGGTGGAGAACTCTTCGAAGACGGGCTCGTCATCGAAAGGCGACGCACGGTGGGACGACCTCGGTTGACACCAGCTGTTGCAATTCAAGAGGAGCAATCTGACGCTGCATAACTGGTAACCCCGTGCGAAAGGTCACGGGGTTACCAGTTACAGCCGCACGCGGGATGACGAGTGAAATTCTGCCGTTCCACAACAGTTGGCAGTTGATAATCCATCCGCGCAGAACCTCCGAAGAGTGATGAGTTGCCTTCATCGACAAAGCAGAGCAACTCCAATGCGACTACCCCGGCAACGCAATGTGCCACCGAGACTGGGACCTCACCGGCAGGGTTAATGCGCCTTTGCATCGAGATTTCCCGCCACCTTGGATTCTGGTCATCAAGGGAGAGTGAGACGCATCGCGCACACGGTGTCTGCCCCGGGATCACGAGTGGGCCGATGGAAATCGATGCGCAGTCGGGGGTATCAATAAATAGGTGTGGAATTCCCTGGCTCATCCATTCCTGCACGTGATCGGCGGGGACGTTTCCGACCGCCACCATCAATTTTCGCGAGGCTTCCTCCTCCGTTGTCTTCGCGGGTGGGAACAACGAGAGTTCGCGGGTGAGTTCTTGGGTGCGAGCCGCGTGGGAATAGCCGATATCGCTGGGATGTAGAAAGCCCGCGCACAGATCGGCCTCGCTGATTTTTCTCTGGTTGCTCGACGTATGCACGGCGGCCTGTGAGATCCCACTTGAAAGAAGAATTCCGTAGAGGAGTGTGGCAATACGCGAATCTCCAAAGATGTTTACCTGCCAATCGCGCCGTCTACTCAGCGTGGCCACTCCGCCATCTCGCACATTTGCATGCCACGTGGCAAGGGAAAGTTCCGGGGCCAGCTTGACCCGCAACTGCTGCACCGCGCCATCGTTGCTGTCGTCGCCATCATGGGTGGCGCGATTTGCATTGGGAGAGTGAAATCGCGTGTGGACGGAGATCTTGGAAGTTTCGGTATCTATCAAGCCGGCCTCGTCTAGCTCCCTTACAAGATTTTCAATGTCACTGAGCGAGACGCCATGCCCGTCGCTAAGTTCTTGGCAGGTGTGTGCCCCGTCCATCGCAACCAACACTGATCGGGCAGGGGATGAGACTTCGAGTCCGTGGTTGCTGCTGCCAACATATGTGGAATGTGACCGGGGCGCCACGATGGTTCCGACTTTGAGATGCGGTTTTATCATTTCCAGACCGGGGCACGAGATTTTCATGGGTGTAACCATTGCCCTCACAGGTAGGTCTGCCACGTTGGCCTGGTGAATGTGTGGAGAGGTGACACGATCTATGACCGAGAGTGACGCCCGCTGCTGACGCGAGTGACTATGGGCCTAATCGGCGAGGCATGAAAAAAACTGGCATCCTCGCGCTACGCGAGGATGCCAGTTCTTAAAGAACTCTTTGGCTCGTATTACTGTGCTTTTCCAAGGATGCGGTTTAGCTTGGTGCCACAGACCGAGCAGATGCCCTGAGCCATGCGACGACCAGAGTCTGAGACCTTAACGGTTACCGTAAAGTCACGCTTCTCCTTGCATTTAACGCAGTAAGCGTCACCTGTGTATGTCTCTGTCATTTCTCCTCCAATCGACGCAAGCGGTTTGTGAGAGAATTTCCCGACAAGGGCGCGAGCGTGCAAGCGTCACGATACCCCTGCCTGAGCGTGATGGGCGAGGATTGGCAGCCATTGACTACATCTTTTTGAGCGTGTCGGGGGCTAGACCCGCATAAGGCTCATTGCCCCGAACTGGCGGGCGGAAGGCCCTCTCAGCCGCCTCATAGCCATCTAGGTACGCCTGGGCGGTCCCTTCCTGGGGAAAGCGGGCAAGAATCTCCTGGAATTGGACGCCATGGTCGCCAAAGCGTAAGTGGATCCCTTCATGGAAGAGGACGTAATCCAAGACGTACTCAGGGACCCTCGCGAGCCGCTCAGAGATCCGGATTGTGCCATCCACGCTCGTGCAGGAACCCCAGCGCTCGTTCATAACCTTCTTCCAGGTCACTGTGGCTGGCCGTTCGGTGACCTCGGGTGCCCATTGGGCCAATAGAGCGATGCAGCGGGCTGCCAGGACGGACTCATCGATAGTTCTGGAAGCCTCTGAGGCGCGGATCTTGGCCACCATCTCGGGAACTATGGCTCGCTCGTCGGCCTTGCTCAAGCGGGCAGGGATCGAGACGATGATCTGACCGCCTTGCCGGTAGGCGGCGATGTTGCGCTTCCTTCGAGTCGAGCGAATCACCACGATCTCGCCTTCGGTGATTCCCGGCAACTCGGGGGCGTCTACGAGAAAACTCTCAACGCGAGAGGCGAAATTGGAGGCCATATTCTCAAGTTATCTCAATGCGGCGCCAAACTGGCCGAATCGACTCTGGTGGCTCAATAAAAATCAGCAAAACGCCAGCGCTGCAGATATTTCTCCTTAAAAAAAGATGGCTCTCTCAGTTGATTCTCGGTCAAATGTCACGTACGTTGCGCTTACGAAGTCCTCGGATAACCGTTCTGTGTCTGCAAGGGGAAGGCAGACAGAGAATCGAGCGCCCGGGGACTTCGCCTTTTTTTGCCCTCTTATTCGCCCAGGCTAGAAAGATCATCTGGAACCTCGATGCTGCGCAGGTACTCTGCGGGGGTCACGAGCTCCTCATGTGTAGGAAGAATGCCGCTCCAAATACGGTCGCGGGCCTCTACGTCACGCAGTTCGCGAATTTGTGACCAGAAGGAACTGGCTTCACGTGCCATTCGGGGGGAAACTTCTAGACCAAAAAGGGATGAGAAGAGTTGTTGCGCTGGCGAGGACGTTGCACGTCTGCGACGGAGAGTCTCTCTCAAGGCATTGAGCGAAGGCAATCTCTCTGCAGCAGCAAGTGTTGTTACGTCATCGGCCCATCCGTCGATGAGTGCGAGTGCAGTTTCCAATTTCGTTAACGCCGCGACTTGCTGCGGACTTTCATCGGGTGTGAACAAACCCTCGTTGAGTGCGATGGAAAAAGTTTCGGGATTGTTGGGATCAATCTGTCCCGACTCAATTGCATCCTCAGCTTGCCTCTGCATCGCTTTGACGTCGATGCGAATTCCTTTTCCGTAATCTGCAATAGATGTTCGCAGATAATCAACAAGCCAAGGATTGTTATCGAAGAGTCGCGCTACTGCTCCTTCGCGCAATGCGTGGAATATTCGAACTTCTGAGTCCACAACACCGATATCTGCGCCCCACTTTGCAACGTTTTCAGGAATGAGAGCTGGGCGAGCGGGGTCGAGCAACGGCAAGCCAACATCATGGGCGCCAGTTACTGATGCTGCCAGCCCCCCGATTACTTGTCCCAATTGCGTGGCAATCATGGTTGCGATGAAGGTGCGAAGCATCCCCGCAACTTGAGTGATTGGCAATGAGTTTTCGGGCAGCTCGGCTTGCTCGACGATGCTTGTCATGGCCTGCGCAAGTCCGCCGGCTAGGGGTTCAACAGTTAATTGCCAACCTTTGATCGTCAGGTCAATCCAGTCGGCGCGACTGATAACTTTAGTTTCATTCGAGTTCGCCGGAAAAACTGTTGCGTCATTGAGCCAGAGATCAGCAATGCCCATCGCTTCTTGTATCAACGCGACATCATTGGTTCCAACAAGAGCCGAGCCTTGTGCGCCAACATATTTCTTGGCTATGTCGCGGCTAATCGAGATCGGGAATGTCTCGTCGGTTTTACCAAGTGACTGCATAAATCCAATTGGGTTGATGCCCAATTTCGCGAACTGATCTTGAATATCTTTCGTAAAGTCATCCGGAAGTTTCTCTCCGAATTGATCCTGCAGCTGTGATTGAAGATATGCAAATAGCGCAGCAAAATCCGGGACAGGGTTTGTCGGATCTTCATCCGGTTCATCAGAGTTGTCTGAGGGTGTAAAACCAAAGGGCGACATGATTCTCCTTGTTGGAATAGAAACTCTACGCTCATGTCATAGAACAACGCGAGGCGACGCTTTGTTCCCGATCAGGGTAGGCTTAAACCATGTCCAGTGCTTTTTCTGCTCTCATTTGGTGGCTAGTCCCTCTTGCGGCTGTGCTTGGCGCGCTCACGTACGTGCTCTGGATTACGAAATTTCAAGAGAAGTTCCAGAATGAAACCACCCGCTCGGTTTCTCAGTTCCAGCGTTTTCAAGACTCGTTCAAAGCACACGAGGACGAAGAGCCAGATTCAAAAACCGATGCTGGGCCGACTGAATAAATCGCCCAGTCCAATCCGATCCTAGACATGCATTTTTCGCACCTTCCCAAATCAGCACTCTTTATTGTCGGACTTTTTCTTGCTGCAAGTCTGCTGGCGCCCTTGCCCTACGCGGTCTTAGAACCAGGGGAAGGTCAGAACGTTCTAGGTTCGGTGATCACAATTTCACATCAGAGAACGTATCCATCGACGGGCAAACTTTTGCTAACTTCCGTTTACGCAACGAGCCCGGGGTCGGTGCTTTTTGGAGTGTATGTCCTGCGATCCTGGCTTAGCGCTAATTCAATTGTTCTCCCGCGGGAAGTTCTGTATCCGCCAGATCAAAGTCCAAAGGAGATAAACAAGGCCAATTTGGAGGAGATGGTGGGCTCCCAGCAGAATGCGGCTGCAGCGGCTCTGACATATCTTAAGTTTGTCGTGACTACTCAAACGATTTCGAATAAGGATGGCACCAAGTCAACAAAGTATCTTTTTCCGTTCCCTGTAGATATCTCCTTGAAGGATACGGGCGGCCCAAGCGGGGGATTGATCTTTGCTCTCGGGGTGGTTGAAAAATTGACGCCCGAGGATCTACTCAGGGGCAGGGTCGTTGCCGGCACAGGCACCATTTCGATCGACGGTCGTGTCGGGGCCATCGGGGGTATTGACGACAAGATGATTGCTGCAAAGAAAGCCGGTGCGACGATCTTCTTCGCACCCGCAGCCAACTGCGCCGATGTGACGCACATACCCTCCGGAATCACTATTTATTCGGTAAAAACGCTCGCCGAGGCCGTGGGAGTGCTCAAGAATTCAAAAACGGCGGTCACACATTGCACTTGGCAACGAAATCGGTAGCGTTGGTACATGAGTTCTTTTAGTCGCCCCAATATGCCCAGTATTCCCAAGAATCGCCGCCCCCTGATTATCACCGTGGCAATAGTGCTCGCCGCGGCGTTGGCTATTGTCTCCTTAAGTGGCTTCTACGCAGATTGGCTCTGGTTCCGTTCGGTCAATTTCACCAATGTCTGGCGAACGATTCTGACGACGAAGTTCGAACTCTTCCTGGTCTTTGGCGCTCTGACGTCAATCCTCATTATTGCCAACATCATCATTTCCTACCGTCGCCGACCACTTTATGTTCCCATCACCATTGAGGCCGACAATCTGGAACGGTACCGAGGCCAGTTGGAGCCGATCCGCAAGCTGGTGACTTCGGCATTGGCGATAGTACTTTTCTATTTCGCTGGTTCAGCGGGAACTCAACTTTGGTCGTCATGGCTGCTCTTTAAGAACTCAACTCCCTTTGGAATCAAGGACTCTCAATTCCATATGGACATCTCCTTTTTCGCCTTCCGCTTGCCATTTTGGCAATCGCTTCTTGAGTGGGGAATTTCAACTTTCATCATTGCCCTGATTGCGGCCGTGGTGGTTCATTATCTTTACGGCGGTATTCGCCTGCAGGTGCGCGAAGATCGCACGACGGTCACCGCTCGCGTTCAGCTTTCTATACTGCTCGGCGTCATCGTCTTGCTCAAGGGCGCTGCATACTGGTTGGATCGCTATCACTTGGCCCTGAAAGAAGGCCGTTTGATCACGGGTCTTGGGTATACCGACGTCAATGCGCTCCTGCCCGCGAAGGCGATTTTGGCTGGTATTGCGGTCGTGTGTTCGCTGCTCTTTTTTGCCAACGTCATTCGCCGTTCGTGGGTACTGCCGGCTGCGGGGGTTTCACTTCTCGTTGTCTCATCTGTTCTGATCCAAAGCGTCTATCCCGGGATCATCCAGCAGTTCCAGGTGAAACCAAGTGAGTCTTCCAAGGAAGCGCCCTACATTCAGAAGAACATTGATGCCACTAGGGCTGCTTACGGCCTCTCAGGAGTCAAAGTCACCGATTACCAGGCAACTATTGCCACTTCTGCAGGCCAGCTTTCCAAAGATGCCGCGACTATCTCCAATATCCGCCTGATGGATCCCAATGTTTTGTCGGCGACTTTCCGCCAGTTGCAGCAGATCAAGCCTTACTACTCATTCCCCGAGTCTCTTGATATTGATCGGTATAAAGTCAACGGAGTTCAACGAGACACTGTTGTCGCCGTACGCGAATTGAACCTACCTGGCAACCCAAGCCGTAACTGGATCAACGACCACTTGGTCTACACGCACGGTTTCGGTTTCGTTGCGGCCTATGGAAATGTGCGCGATGCAGATGGAAAGCCTTCGTTCTTGGTTGGCGACTTGCCCCCTACAAAGGGATTGGGTGCATTCGAGCCACGCGTGTATTTTGGCGAGAATGTTCCTGATTACTCAATCGTGGGTGGCACTAAGACCGGTAATCCAGTCGAACTGGACTATCCGGATGATTCATCGTCAAATGGTCAGAAGAACACGACCTATGCGGGCAAGGGCGGAGTTCCAGTCGGCTCACTGGTGAATCGCCTGGTCTTTGCAATCAAGTATCAAGAACAGCGCATTGTGTTGTCTAACTTAATTAACAAAGATTCCAAGATCCTCTTCGTCCGCAATCCCCGTGATCGCGTTGCAAAGGTTGCCCCATGGCTGACGTTGGACGGCGATCCATACCCAGCCGTTGTCGATGGTCGCATCATCTGGATTGTTGATGGATACACGACTAGCGCTGGCTACCCATATTCGAAGAAGACAACACTCTCAGGTGCAACTACTGATGCACTGACGACCAACTCAACTTCGATAACGGCGCAGACTGATACTTCTATCAACTACATCCGCAACTCCGTGAAGGCCACAGTCGATGCCTATGACGGCACGGTCTCGCTCTATCAGTGGGATAACAGCGATCCAGTCTTGAAAACGTGGAGCAAGGCGTTCCCAAATACGGTCAAGCCAAAGAGCGCGATTTCTGCTGATTTGTTAGCGCATGTGCGTTATCCAGAGGATCTCTTCCGAGTGCAACGTGACATCTTGAGTTCGTATCACGTCACCACCGCGAGTGCCTTCTACGGTGGACAGGATTTCTGGCGAGTGCCAACTGACCCATCGACCTTCGGTGGCAACGCTGGTGCACAACCTCCTTATTACCTGACACTTCAAATGCCAGGTGCGACGAAACCTTCGTTCCAGTTGACGACACCGTTTGTCCCAGTCGGAGGACGGCAGAACCTGTCAGCGTTCGCATCTGTCATCTCTGATCCTGGACCCGATTACGGCAAGATTTCCGTCCTGCAGTTGCCACGCAGCACCAACATTGCTGGCCCTTCTCAGGTCGCCTCTAACTTCGAGGCGAAACCGGTTGTAGCCAATTCACTTTCGTTGTTGCGACAGGGTGGATCAGATGTTGTCCTGGGCAATCTCTTGACGCTTCCAGTTGGCGGCGGTTTGTTGTACGTGCAACCCGTCTATGTGAGAGCAACGGCCAACACCGCTTCGTACCCATTGCTGCAGAAGGTTCTGGTCTCCTTCGGCGATCAAATCGGTTTCGATGACACCCTCAAGGGCGCGTTGGATCAAGTCTTCGGTGGGAACTCTGGAACGACAACGACGACGACCGGTCCTTCTACAACAGGTGGGACCGGCACGAAGTCACAAGCTCTCGCCAATGCGTTGCAGAGTGCCCAGCAAGCAATGGCTGATGCAAAGGCGGCTTTGGCGAAGGGCGATTTCGCTGCGTACGGTGCAGCGCAAGATCGTTTGAAGTCAGCGATTGCAGCGGCGATTGCGGCACAGAGCGGGAAGTAATTCTTCGCTTTTCTCGCACAACGAATGTGCGATTTGGTCGCATTGGTGACTATCGCCTACGATACGTCTTACCGACGCGGGGTGGAGCAGCTCGGTAGCTCGCTGGGCTCATAACCCAGAGGTCGTAGGTTCAAATCCTGCCCCCGCTACTAGTTAGAACGCCAGAGCCTCGGAAATGAACTGAACCCCAGAAGTTGGAGACTCAATGAAGAGTCCCGACCGAAGGGGTTCTTTTCATGGATGGACGATTTGGCTATTCCGAGGAAACTCGGATGGAAGTAGCAAGGCTGTTTGCTATGGGTCATGGTTCTAGAACC
>JANXZB010000131.1 GCA_025355765.1 Actinomycetes bacterium | reverse complement strand
CATCGGCCGAGTAAGTGATTTCAAAACCTCCGGCAGTAGATCCTTCTGGAATCCGGGCAGATCAGAATTATTCATGACGGCATGGACTATGACCGGTGCTGCGAAGTGGGCGCCAAGAAATATGAAACCTACTGAGAAGAGCTGCCACCCCGCTGTGCGTAAAAACTTCCACTGCCTCAATAAGTAGAGCACCCCAAGGAGAACAAACCAGAGAAGCCAGGCCAGTGTCACGTCCTTGACTCCGTTTCGTGCATCAGAGATATTCGTGGAATTATTGGAGAGGTCGAGAACCTTGGGCTTGAGTTTGGCCAGATCCGTCTTGCTTATTACAGCACTCTTCGCAGCCGCATTGACTCGATTGGCCACCGCGGCTGCCAGTGGACCGAAATCCACTGTCACGCTTTTGGAGCCGTTGAATATCGCCTCAGAAATCTTGTTCAGCGTACTCGCTAAAGAATCTTGAAACGCTCTGTCTCCGCCTAAGGAGGCAATCGTGGATTCAATGGTGGCGCGGTTCTTGTCAATCTCAGCCGCGGTCTTGGGGTCAGCGTCCTTCTTGAATTCGTTTATCAACGAATCCACTGTCGCCGGGTTCTTCGAAAGGTGCTGCACGATAATAGAAGCAGTGTTGCCCGCGTGATTCAAATTGTTGAGAGTCATTGTGGCCATTGTCGCGAGAAAGGCAACGAGAAGGAAAAGCCAAGCCAGAGTGGATGCTATGCCAAATGCATATTTCTTTCCCCGCGTCGGATCTGTCGCCATACCCTCCCCATTCCCGATTTCTACGGAAAGTCTGAGCGAGGGAGGCTAGAAATGCAAGAGGGGAATCAGATAATCGAAAGGGCGAGGAGCTTCTGTTTTAAAACATTATCGGATGGTTCAGTTAAATGTGAGCCATCGTGAAAAACGATTACAGGAATCGAACGGAAGCCACCGTTTATTTCTATGACCTTCTGTGCCGCCGAAGCGTCGCTTTCGACATCTATCAAGTGATAATCAACTTTCAATAGGTCAAGTAAACGCTTTGAGCGTCGACAGTCTCCACACCATTCCGCTGAATACATCGTTATTTTCGGGCTCACAACGATAAGAACGCCTCAAGACCATAAGTTATTCCCGCGTGCTTGCTCACTTCCCTGATACCCAGAAGTACCCCAGGCATGAATCCAAGCCGATCTAGTGAATCGTGACGTATCGACAAGGTCTCACCTGGGCCGCCAAAGATCACTTCCTGATGAGCCAATAATCCGCGAATTCGGACCGAGTGGATGTGGACATCTCCCACAACGGCTCCACGTGCGCCAACTAAGCCCGTCTGAGTGGCATCAGGCATCGGCCCTAGCCCAGCCTGCGCACGAGCGTTGGTAATCAATTCCGCCGTGCGCGCGGAAGTCCCACTTGGGGCATCAACCTTATTGGGATGGTGCAATTCGATAATTTCGGCCGATTCAAAATACTGAGCGGCCTTCTTCGAAAATTCCATCATAAGAACGGCGCCGAGTCCGAAGTTCGGGGCAATCAGTATGCCAACATCGGTATGCTTTTTTGCGATCGATTCGACCTTCGCCAGACGTTGCGCGTCAAAGCCAGTCGTGCCCACAACCGCATGGATTCCCGCTCCGATTACATATTCCAAATTGGCCATAACGGAATCAGGCGAAGTGAAATCAACAACCACTTCGGCATTGCTGGAAAGGAGTTGATCCAACGAATCGCCCAAATCCAGGGCTGCGACGAGTTCTAAATCTGGGGCTTCGATGACTGCTCTCATCACCTCTTGGCCCATGCGACCTTTGGCTCCAAGCACGCCTACGTTGATGCTCACCTAGACTCCTAACACCTTTTCGAACTTCGACTGATCTTTAAACGGGCCAACAAGAGCAAGCGTAGGTCTTTGAAGGAAAATCTCGCCAGCCAATTGACGAACCGCCACAGGTGTCACGTCAGAAATTTTCTTTAGGATCTCGTCAAAGCCCATAACTTCACCATAGACAATCTCGCTTTTCCCGATATTGCTCATACGGGAGCCAGAATCTTCTTGGCTCAGAACCAAAGAGCCCTTGACCGCTCCCTTTGCGCGAGATATCTCCTCAGTCGTCATGCCATTCTCAGCCACATCATGGAGCACTTCGCGGATGATTTCGACAACTTCAACTGCCTTGGATGGGTGGCAACCTGCGTAAAACCCAAGGAGCCCCGAGCCTGCAAATTGCTGGGCGTACGAGTAAACAGAATAGGCAAGACCTCGTTTTTCGCGGATCTCTTGGAAGAGCCGCGATGACATCCCTCCGCCTAGGGCAGCCGAGAGAATGCCCATCGTAAAGCGACGGTCGTCCTCTCGAGAAACTCCGGCCAGTCCGTAGAACATGTGAGCCTGCTCGGTCTTTCGAGTTATCAAGCCAACAGATTGCTGGTCTTTCACTTTAATCGCCTTATTCGGGCGCACCTGCGGTGTTCCGGTGACATCGAGGAAGCCATCACCAGAGAGCGCGTTCTCGATCATCTCGATTACGGTCTTATGATTGATATTCCCCGCTACTGCAACTACTAGATCTTGCGGCACGTAGCGCTTCTTGTAGTAATTAAAGACGCTCTTGCGTGACATTTCATTTATAGATTGGACCGAACCGAGGATAGAACGTCCGAGCTGAGTATCTCCGTAGTACGTGTCGGAAAAGAGATCGTGTACAAGATCACTTGGATCATCGTCCCGCATAGCGATCTCTTCAAGGACGACCTTACGTTCTGCATTGACGTCGGTCTCCGTCACAAGTGAGGAAGTAATCAAGTCGGAAATGACGTCAATAGCCATAGGAAGATCGCTATCTATCACGCGAGCGTAAAAGCAGGTGTACTCCTTGCCTGTAAAGGCATTCATTTCTCCCCCGACGGATTCAATCGAGGATGAAATCTCAAGGGCAGTTCGCGTTTTTGTCCCTTTGAAAAGCAAATGCTCTAGAAAGTGAGAAGCCCCAGCAACGGCCGGGGTTTCATCACGCGATCCAACATTGACCCAAATTCCAACCGCAGCGCTGCGGACCGAGGAGATTTCCTCAGTAACTATCCGCAGGCCGCTAGGTAGAACTGTGCGTCGAACGCTCAACTTTTATTCTGCTGTTTCAGTCGCTGCGTCATCCAGAACTGGAATAAGAGAAAGCTTTCCCTTGGGATCAATCTCTCCGATTTCGACCTGAATCTTGTCGCCAACCTTCAATACCTCTTCGAGGTTTTCGATTCGCTTTCCACCGTGCATCTTGCGAATTTGCGAGACGTGGAGAAGTCCATCTTTTCCAGGAAGTAGTGAGATGAAGGCACCAAAAGCTGCAAGCTTCACAACGGTACCCAGGTATCTCTCGCCAACTTCTGGCATCTGTGGGTTGGCAATTGCGTTGATCTGCGCCCGGGCAGCTTCTGCCTTAGGTCCATCGGTTGCACCGATATAGATCGTGCCATCGTCTTCGATCGAGATCTCAGCGCCGGTCTCATCTTGGATCTGGTTGATGATCTTGCCCTTAGGCCCGATAACCGCACCAATCTGATCGACAGGAATCTTAATGGAAATGATGCGAGGAGCGTATGGGCTCATCTCATCTGGAGAATCAATGGCCCCTGCCATGACATCCAAAATAGCCAGACGAGCTTCCTTTGCTTGGTGAAGCGCAGCGGCAAGAACCGATGCAGGAATACCGTCAAGTTTGGTGTCTAACTGAAGGGCGGTGATGAAGTCCTTGGTTCCGGCAACCTTGAAGTCCATATCTCCGAATGCATCTTCTGCGCCGAGAATGTCTGTCAATGCAACGTACTCAACCTTGCCATCAACATCATCTGAAATTAGACCCATTGCAATACCGGCAACGGGCGCACGAAGTGGCACGCCCGCGTTGAGAAGGGCCAGGGTTGATGCACAAACTGAACCCATGGACGTTGATCCATTAGAACCTAGTGCCTCAGAGACCTGACGAATTGCGTAAGGGAACTCTTCGCGGCTTGGAAGAACTGGAAGCAGAGCGCGCTCTGCAAGAGCTCCGTGGCCGATTTCGCGACGCTTTGGAGATCCAACTCGACCTGTCTCGCCAACAGAATATGGCGGGAAGTTGTAGTTGTGCATGTAGCGCTTGTGATTCTCAGGGTTTAATGTATCGAGCTGCTGCTCCATCTTGAGCATGTTCAGCGTCGTGATACCAACGATCTGAGTCTCTCCGCGTTCGAAAATCGCAGAACCGTGTACGCGAGGAACAACTTCGACCTCAGCAGATAGTGGGCGAATATCTCGCAAGCCACGACCATCGATACGAATCTTGTCGCGAAGTACTCGCTGGCGTACCAATTTCTTGGTAAGGGAACGGAAGGCAGCTGGAATTTCCTTCTCGCGGCCCACGAATTGCTCTGCAAGGGATCCCTTGACTTCAGCACTGATGCGCTCGGTCTCGGTCTCACGATCTTGCTTTCCGGCAATTGTTAGCGCCTTTGCAAGAGCCTCACTTGACGCATTAGAAACGGCATCGTAGACATCGCTTTGATAATCAAGGAAAACTGGGAAATCCCCGGTTGGCTTTGCGGCCAACTTGGCAACTGCCATTTGAGCCTCACAGAGTAGGCGGATGAAAGGCTTAGCGGCTTCTAGGCCTTGACCGACGATCTCTTCGGTGGGTGTAACTGCCCCGCCCTTGATCAAGTCAATTGTCTTAACTGTTGCTTCTGCTTCAACCATCATGATTGCAACGTCATCAACAGTAACGCGCCCAGCCACAACCATGTCAAAGACTGCGTCTTCAAGTTGTGAGTGATTAGGGAATGCAACCCACTGGCCTTGAATCAGAGCGACGCGTACGCCGCCGATTGGACCGGAGAAGGGCAATCCAGCAAGCTGAGTAGACATTGATGCGGCGTTGATCGCAACCACGTCGTACATGTGGTCTGGATTAAGTGCCATGACTGTTACGACGACCTGAACCTCGTTACGCAACCCCTTAACAAAGGAAGGGCGCAATGGGCGGTCAATCAAACGGCAGGTCAGAATTGCATCCTCTGAGGGACGTCCTTCACGACGGAAGAAAGATCCCGGAATACGTCCACGTGCGTACATTCGCTCTTCAACATCCACGGTAAGTGGGAAGAAGTCGAACTGATCTTTTGGCTGCTTGGATGCTGTTGTTGCGGAAAGAAGCATGGTTTCATCATCGAGATAAACCACGGTGCTTCCACCTGCTTGGCGCGCTAGGCGACCTGTTTCAAAACGAATTTCTCTTTTTCCAAATTTACCGTTATCAATTGTGGCAACGGCTGAATGAATTTCTTGACCCTCCATGGGTCACTCCTGTTCTCGATCAAACCACGGGAGTAAATGAATCTTCGATCGAAGCCCACGGCACACTTCTATCCCGTAAACCACTACCGAGGACCATTGCTCCCGGTTGATCGTTGCTTTAGCGGCGAATACCGAGTTTTTCGATAATCGCTCTGTAACGTTCGATGTTTGTCTTTGAGAGGTACTGAAGAATGCGGCGACGCTGACCAACTAGAAGAAGCAAGCCACGACGATTGTGGTGGTCATGCTTGTTTGTCTTCAAATGTTCTGTGATCTCTTCAATGCGCTTGGAGAGCAATGCGACCTGTGCTTCAGGACTTCCCGTGTCAGTAGGAGAGTTTCCATACTTGGCGATGATTTCCTTCTTTACTTCAGGTGTTAGTGCCATTTCTTGTACTCCTTCTACTGTTCACGAGGGCTTCCGGTTCTGCCTCACGGAA